>NZ_ADHJ01000050.1:0-56675 GCF_000193415.1 Paenibacillus vortex V453 | reverse complement strand
GTAGCTCGTCGGGCTCATAACCCGAAGGTCACAGGTTCAAATCCTGTCCCCGCAACCAATTTATATCACTTATAGTGATCATACCTTATGGAACTGTGGTGTAGAGGCCTAACATGCCTGCCTGTCACGCAGGAGATCGCGGGTTCGAATCCCGTCAGTTCCGCCATTATTTACAAGCTTCAGGGATAAGATGAGTATCCGATATGGGTTTCGTCGAAGTTCGCGAAGAACTAAGGCTCGGTAGCTCAGTCGGTAGAGCAGAGGACTGAAAATCCTCGTGTCGGCGGTTCGATTCCGTCCCGAGCCACCATGTAATTTTATAATTGTGTATGCCGGTGTAGCTCAATTGGTAGAGCAACTGACTTGTAATCAGTAGGTTGGGGGTTCAAGTCCTCTCGCCGGCACCATTATGGAGGATTAGTGAAGTGGCTAAACACGGCAGACTGTAAATCTGCTCTCTTCGAGTTCGGTGGTTCGAATCCATCATCCTCCACCAGTTTTTAGGGGCATAGTTTAAAGGTAGAACAACGGTCTCCAAAACCGTTGGTGTGGGTTCAATTCCTGCTGCCCCTGCCATTGAATACTTATAATGAACTTGGCGATCGTGGCGAAGGGGTTAACGCACCGGATTGTGGTTCCGGCATTCGTGGGTTCGAGACCCATCGGTCGCCCATTACTTCATTATGATTATTCTCTAGAAAAAACTATTACATTATGGCGATCGTGGCGAAGGGGTTAACGCACCGGATTGTGGTTCCGGCATTCGTGGGTTCGAGACCCATCGGTCGCCCCATAGTTTTTTTAAAAAATGTTGGGGATTAGCCAAGCGGTAAGGCAACGGACTTTGACTCCGTCATGCATAGGTTCGAATCCTATATCCCCAGCCATTGATTTTTTAATAAGCGGACGTGGCTCAGCGGTAGAGCATCGCCTTGCCAAGGCGAGGGTCGCGGGTTCGATTCCCGTCGTCCGCTCCATTTTTGTTTCTGGCGCCATAGCCAAGTGGTAAGGCACAGCTCTGCAAAAGCTTTATCCCCAGTTCGAATCTGGGTGGCGCCTCCATTACAAACTTATGTGCCCTTAGCTCAGCTGGATAGAGCGTTTGACTACGAATCAAAAGGTCAGGAGTTCGAATCTCTTAGGGCACGCCATCAGTAAGCCGGTGTGGCGGAATTGGCAGACGCGCGCGACTCAAAATCGTGAGGGAAACCGTGGGGGTTCGAGTCCCTTCACCGGCATCATCAAAAGGAATGCAGACGTTTATAGTCTGCATTCCTTTTTTCGTATTGATCTTTTGTTAGGTTAGTTACTCCACGCTAAGCCTCCGTTGCTTTTTATGATAGGGACTGATGTAAATGCTCCTCAGTATGTAGGCAGCTCCTGAATTGCACCTAACTGCATACCTTTAACTGCATGCCTTTAACGCCCCCTTTTTAATACACTATCGTACTTCATTTTACGTGGTATTAATCCCCTCACTAATCCGGGACTCGTTTAATTCTAGTGCTTTCAATCATTCATACATTAATGAATATCTTGATTTTCTTACAAGGCCTTTGTAAATCAGGACATATTACGCGACCCGCGGTATAGATCCTTTCTAAACCGACACTTTTAGCACTGCTCTAAGGTAATCAGTAATCAGACAGCAGTAGAGCTATGCTCTTGATGGTAATGATACATCCCATGGAATGAGCTGAGAGCAGATCTAGTGTAAGGGTTGGACGCAGGTCTGTAGGTGGCCCCGACTTAGGTCTAGGTTCAAAAACCGTCCGCAGGCCGTTTTAGTTCATCTTGAAATTACCTAGAATAGAGTCATAAGGTTGAACAAAAGAAACAACAATCAAATAACAGAAAGGCGGTGCATAAATGAGGAATTCAAAAGGAAATGGAATAAGTATCCTGTTGATTGGTTTAGGGATATTGGTTCTCCTGGGAATATTCGGTCCTCTGCTCGGATGGTTGTTCAGTCTTCTAATTCCAGTGCTGATGGTCGCTTTGGGATATTACGGGATCCGTAGAGGAAATACCTTAATCGGATGGATTATTCTCGGTATCGGTGTGATCTGGTTGATGGGTAAACTGTCCTGGTTGATCGGTCCGATCTTTGGAATCATCTTAATCATCTACGGGGTGTCCAGATTGAAGAATGGCAGACCACGTTACTGATATAACACAATAATGAATGGCAGGCATAAACAGCCAGATAATGATCGCGATAGAAGAGGAGGACTAAGCCAATATGAGTGTTTTCCGACGGATAAGAGACATAACCGTTGCAACATTGAATGAAAAGCTTGAACAGAGCCAGGATCCGGTTCGTTTGATCGACCAGTTCCTTCATTCAACCAGACAGGACATTGCAGAAGCAGAGAAACTGCAGCAGCAATGCCAAGTACATTCCAGACAGCTGAAACAGCAGGTGGATCAAGCAGAAACCATGCGCTATAAACGTGAAGAGCAGGCATTGCTCGCACTGAAGGCCGGTGAAGATCATCTTGCCAAACTTGCATTGCAGGAAAAGCTGATCTATGAGGAAAAAATTGAGCAGTACCAAGGCCTGTTATCCTCAAGCCTGGAGTCGCTGAAAGAAATCGATGAACAGCTCGGCGAGCTGCGCATGGAATATCAGACGGTGTACAGCAAACGGCAATATTACGTTGCCCGGGTCGAGACCCTTCGTCTTCAACAGAAAATGAATGAACGTACGGGATCCTACGGCGGCGGTCAAGATGTACCCAAGATGTTCAATCGCCTAGAAGATCGCATCAGTGATTGGGAATTGGAAGCCAGAAGCCTTCGCGATTTACGGCGCATGGGGCAAGAATACATGAATCAGGCTGGTGAATCGGTCTCCACTGTATTGGAAAAGGAACTTGCCCGCTTGAAGCAAAAGCTGAATAACAGCGGAAAGGAGTAAACATGACTAGATTGTACCGTTCCACCCGCGACAAAATGTTCACAGGGTTGATCGGCGGTATATCCGATTATTTCGGAGTCGAATCGACCCTACTCAGAATCATATTTGTAATCAGTATCTTTTTTACAGGCGGTACAACGCTCTTAATATATCTGATTGCATCCCTCGTAGTTCCCAAAGAACCGTATTATCACGATCCGTACGGACCACCACGGGGAAGACAGGGCGGCGGATATCGTTACAACGATAATCCAGGACCAGGTCCAGGCTACAATGGTTACAACGACGGTTATGGACGCCAAGGCTATCCTAATGAACATGGGATCTTTGGTCCGAAATATGACCGCTCTGGGCGTCCGGATGGAGGACATGGCGCAAGAAACAACGCGTCCCCGGATTCCGATCTGGATGCAATGATGAAGGATATCGAGAAGAAGGCAATGCAGAAAGAAATTGAAGAACTTAAGAAAAAACTTTCGGACTATGAGAAGGGAGATAAATAACATGGGAGTATTTAAAAGACTTAAAGATATGACAAAGGCATCGGTGAATGAACTGCTGGATAAAGTAGAGGATCCGATCGTAATGTTGAATCAGTACCTGCGCGATATGGAGGCAGAAATTCATGAAGCAGAGGTAACGGTTGCGAAGCAAATGGCTAACGAGCGCCGCATGAAGCAGCGTGTGGATGAGGCAGTAAAAATGGCTGCACAACGCGAAGCACAAGCTGAATTGGCTCTGAAAAACGGTCAAGAAGAAGTGGCTCGCAAGCTGCTTGAAGAAAAAATTTATTTCGATCAAAAAGAAACCGAGTATGTGGAGCTGCACCTGCAATCCGAGGCTCAAGCGAAAGAGCTTGTCGCTCAGCTGCATGAAATGAAAGACGAGTTCTACAAAATGCGTAACAAGCGCAATGAGCTCGTAGCCCGCGCTCAAATGGCTAAAGCGAAGAAACAGATGTCTCAAGTGAGCAGCCTGCACACGATTGAAAGCGGCAGTGCTTCGATGGGCTTCCACCGTATGGAGGAAAAAATTATGCAGTTGGAAGCAGAAGCTGATGTGCTCCGTGCACCATACCGTCCTAACAATGCTGTATACACCAGCCCGGTGGATGCTGAGAAGCAGTTGAAGGTGGATGAGCAGCTGCAAGCTTTGAAAAACAAAATGGGTAATTCCTCAAAGTCAGAGTAATTGCTTAACAAGTTAGCAAAATAAGTACAAACCATATTCGAAATCCATGTTCATATGATATGCTATACGGTATGATAGTTGTCCGAATAGTACAGGTAAAGCCATACAGTGTGGAGTGTCACACTGATATGGCTTTTCCGAGCTTATATCTTGGTCATCAAGGAGGTGCGACATGGACAGAAACCGCTGGATTGCAGTTGGTTTAATCAGCTTGGGATTCATTATGCTTTTCGGCCGATGGTTTGGTTTCTTCACCATTGTCGCCCTGCTGCTCATGTTTGCAGGTGTCCTTCAGATCAGGGAAAGTCACGTGAAGAAGGGATACATTCTGCTCGGAGTAGGTGCCGTGATGCTGCTGCTGGAGCATCTCATGCTGATTATCGGCATCAGCTTGATTTCGCTAGGTATTTTTTATGGTAAGTCCAAACGGGCTCATACAACAACAGGATACATTCAGAAGCAGAACTTTATGTCCAACTTTGATTGGGACCGTGCACCGTGGGTGATGCGAAGTCTGAGTGTGTGGCATGTGCTTGGAGAGGCCGATGTGGACCTATCGCTTGCGCTTCCTGAGGAACGCCAAACCGTCCTGATGTTCCACGGAATGCTGGGCGATATTGATCTGATGATTCCTGACTATTATGGGGTGGAGATCGAAGCATCGATACTGTTTGGCTCCATTCATATGGACGATCGGAAGGAAACCGGCATCCTCAATCGAGTTCGATATAAATCGCCTAATTATGAGGCCAGTGAGTATAAGGTGAAATTCATTGTTTCTTATTTAGGCGGAGATTTGAATATAAGAATGACCTAATAAATGCAGAAGCATTGTTTTGTTTAAACCATTCAGGAGGGTTGCCCCGTGGAAACAGAAAAGAAAGCAAATATGATTACCCGACATATGCGCGAGGGGACCCTTCTTGGATTGGTTGTCATGCTCGTTGTTCTTTATTTATTATATACATATGGTTATCTTAAGCCGTTTGATTCGTGGAAGAACCGGATCGAAGCCGGCATTACTCTGGTACTGCTGCCGATTGGACTTGGAGCCATTTATGGATTCTTTCAAGGATATCGGGTAAAGCGCCGGGTCGATCTTGTAAGGGAAACACTGGTAAACTGGGAAAAAGGCAGCCTAACGGACGTAATGCCCGATATCGGTGAAGATGAAGTGGGCAGGCTAGGCGAGCAGCTGGTTAAGATCAGCAAACGCTGGGAGGATCAAGTATCTTCCCTGCAGCGACTGTCTACGAACAATGCGCAGCTTGCAGAGCAAGCCAGAGTCACGGCGATTGTAGAAGAGCGGCAGCGTCTGGCACGCGAGCTTCATGATGCGGTTTCTCAGCAGCTGTTTGCGATCTCGATGACCGCAACAGCCGTAGGAAGAACGCTGGATAAGGATTTTGACAAAGCACAGCGTCAGGTCGCGCTGATTGAGGAAATGTCGGCCGTTGCACAGTCGGAGATGAGAGCACTACTTCTTCATTTGCGGCCGGTCTATCTCGAAGGAAAAGCGCTTGAGCAAGGACTGAAGGATCTGATCAAGGAACTGCGGATCAAAGTACCTATGGAAATTACGTTTGAGATGGACGATGACATACATTTGCTAAAAGGGATCGAGAATCATCTGTTCCGTATCGTTCAGGAGGCGATGTCGAATACACTTCGGCACTCCAAGGCGGAGAAGATGGATATTCGCATTCATCGTAAGCAGAACACCGTTCGGGTGATGCTGAGGGACGACGGGATCGGATTCGAGTTGGATGACAAGAAACAAACTTCCTACGGTCTGTCCACGATGCAGGAACGGGTAACGGAGATCGGGGGCTCGGTACAATTCATTACAGCACCGGGCAAAGGGACGCGAATTGAGATTGTTGTGCCGCTCATAAATGACGAACGTAAACGGGGGGATGGAGATGGAAACACCGATTAAGGTGCTGCTGGTGGATGATCATGAGATGGTTCGGATCGGTTTGGCAGCCGTTCTGGGTACAGAGGATGGCATCGAGGTTGTTGGTGAAGCCGGCAGCGGCGAGGAAGGGATACGCTTAGCCCAGGAATATCATCCAGATGTGGTGCTCATGGACTTGGTGATGGACGGAATGGACGGGATCGAGACGACGCGTCAATTGATGAATCAGTTCCCGAATCTTAAGGTTATTGTACTGACCAGCTATCTGGACGATGAGAAGATGTATCCGGTTATCGAAGCAGGCGCCTTCAGTTACTTGTTAAAGACTTCCCGCGCTTCAGAAGTAGCCGATGCGATACGTGCAGCCGCACGGGGGCAGTCGGTACTCGAGTCGCAGGTTGCCTCCAAGATGATGAATCGCTTCCGACATCCGCAAAATGAAGCACCGGCCC
This sequence comes from Paenibacillus vortex V453, assembly GCF_000193415.1. Lineage (NCBI taxonomy): Bacteria > Bacillati > Bacillota > Bacilli > Caryophanales > Paenibacillaceae > Paenibacillus > Paenibacillus vortex. The sequence continues at coordinate 50,194 of NZ_ADHJ01000050.1, read as the reverse complement.
ATAACGACCTCACGGATCGTGAGATGGAAGTGCTGCGATTGGTGGCCCAGGGCAAGTCGAATCAGGATATTGCTGATGATTTGATTATAGGCATCAAAACCGTGAAGTTTCATGTGACTAATATTTTGGGCAAGCTGGGTGTAGAAGATCGTACCCAGGCGGCCATATATGCATATAAGAACGGGTTGGCTGAGTAAGAACGGCCGGCTCTATTTTTTTAAGATATAGAATTTATAAGTTATCAGCAGGCTGATGAATTTAATGGCGAGAGGCGCATTTTTCATGTTGGGTGTATAAATCCGCTGTGACGAGGCTATCCTTTTAGTAGATTGATAGATTCGTACGGGGAGGCGTGGCTGACGATGCGGAAGATGCGATTACAGATTATTGTGATGATGTTGTTGCTGTGTGGAGCGGCAGGTGTCATGGCGGGTTTTGCAGGAACAACGAAGGACAATATGGGCGTAACGGTTCCGCAAGCGAAAGCAGTCTCAACCTCGGCAGGATGGGAAGCAGCAGGTGTGGCAGCAAAAAGCGATCTGGAGCTCCTTGTCGATCTGGGGGAGGAACACATGGACCCTTCGGCTCTCTTAACGGTAAAAATTCAAGGAGAAATCATAAATACCGTATCTGCGGATCAAGCTAAGATGCTTGCGGATCAGTTAGCGGGAGCTATTGGGCTGTCAGAGGTCACTACGGCTCGACTTCATGGAAACGAAGTATTCCATGCTGAAGCGAAGGTTTCCGGCGTATCTGCGCAGCTGGATTGGGCGCTCAGCGAGGAGGGTAGCAGTTACATCAGAGTGATGCTTATTGGAGAGGCAGCAGAGCAGACCACGGAGATGATGACGATGCAGCAGAACATCCAGGATGAGATGAATCAGGCAAGCATTGCCAACACATGGAATGCGGCCATTCAGGGGTATGCATTGAAAACAAGGGGTGTCGAGGAGACGATGAATCAGGTAGAGGAGTCCATATCCGCGGAAGTGCCGATTCGCTCGGTTGAAGATTATGCGGATGTCACAACTTTGAGTCGTTCATATGAGGCTCCATCCTTGGATGCTTTCGTGATGAGTGGCAGCACACCCATTCATATGCAGATGGCGGTGCATGAAGATTCGGTGAAGAAAAGTAATAGAATAACGATCGGATTTCCCGTCATTACAATAGAGTACTGAAAATGATTTCTGAAACTCCGATGAAAAAATGTGGAATGAGATAGCATACTTTATATGAATATGCTAAAATGTCATCACATCGTGTTAAGTTCCGATGCATAAAAATACACTATAATTCATAGAAAGAATGAGGAGCCATGGCTGAAAATCAAAATCTAGATACATTGAAGACACCGGGAGCGGTATTTTTCATCTTTGGAGCGACCGGTGATTTGGCAAGACGTAAGTTGTTTCCGGCGATCTACAGTCTTTATCGTGAAGGGAAACTGGATGAGGATTTTGCGGTAATCGGCGTGGCGCGGCGTCCGCGCACCCAGGAAGAGTTCCGCGAGGACGTTTATCGTTCGATTCAGGAATTCTGCCGATACAGTTCGGAACAGGATAGTGAATGGCATGCATTTGCACAGCATTTTGAATATAAATCTTTAGATATTAACAATATTGACGGTTTCCGTGAGCTTCGTGAACAAACAGAGCAGTTGGAGACGAAATTTAATATACCGGGTAATCGCTTGTTCTATCTGGCGCTTGCACCGGAATTGTTCGGTAGCGTATCGTTTAACCTGATGAAGGGCGGTATGCTGGACGGAGAAGGCTGGAACCGTCTGGTGATCGAGAAGCCTTTTGGCTACGATCTGGAGTCGGCTGCCAAGCTGAACGAAGAGATCCGCAAGGTGTTCAAGGAAGAGGAGATTTATCGAATCGACCACTATCTGGGCAAGGAAATGGTACAGAACATCGAAGTTATGCGTTTTGCGAATGCTTTCTTTGAGCCGCTCTGGAACAACAAGCATATTGCGAACATCCAAATTACGCTTGGCGAAACGGTTGGCGTAGAGGAGCGGGGAGGATATTACGACCATGCCGGCGCACTGAGGGATATGGGACAAAACCATATGCTGCAGTTGCTGACCATGATTGCAATGGAGCCGCCTAGCCGTCTGCTCGCAGAGGATATCCGCGACGAGAAGGTGAAGGTACTTCGTTCCCTGCGTCCATATGCCTCACATGAAGAGGTGAAGAACAACGTTGTCCGTGGCCAATATACCCACGGCTCCGCAGGCGGCAAAGATCTGCCGGCTTACCGTGAAGAGGACAAGGTTAATTCGGAATCCAATACAGAAACCTATTTTGCGGCCAGAGTATTCGTGGATAACTTCCGTTGGGCGGGCGTACCGTTCTATATCCGTACAGGCAAACGCCTGCCAGTCAAAACAACCGAGGTTGTTGTCGAGTTCAAACGGATGCCAACAAATGTATATTTGGGACAGAAGCATTCTCTGGAACCTAACTTACTTGTTATCCGCGTCAACCCGATGGAAGGCATTTACGTGAAGATTAACGCCAAGAAGCCAGGTTCGGAGTCGGAGATCGCTCCTGTAGCGATGGACTTCTGTCAAAGCTGCATCGTGGGAATCAATTCGCCTGAAGCTTATGAGCGTCTGCTGCATGATGCAGCCCGCGGTGATTCCACCTACTTTACGCGCTGGGATGAAGTGGCTTCAGCCTGGTCCTTCGTGGATCGAATCGCAAACGCCTGGAGAGAGAACCAAGGGGAGCTGGAATCATATCCTGCAGGTTCTTGGGGACCCAAGAGGGCGGATGAGCTTCTGGAAGAAGACGGATTCCACTGGTGGCCCGTTAATGGTCAACTCGAGGATAACGTTGTGTGGTTGAAAAACTAACCAATTTCTAAAATTTACGTGATAAAAATCATCCTCATGCGCACCGCGTATGGGGATGATTTGCGTATTAATTGTGGTACAATGATATACATGACTTTAGTTACGAAGGGATAAGTGAAATGGCAAAGCTAATAGATGAACTGCAGCAGGAAGTGGATAAGCGACGTACGTTTGCGATTATTTCCCACCCTGACGCCGGTAAAACAACACTGACCGAGAAGCTGCTCTTGTTCGGGGGCGCCATTCGTCTGGCTGGATCGGTTAAGGCTCGTAAAGCGAGCAAGCATGCAACGAGTGACTGGATGGAGATCGAGAAGCAGCGCGGGATCTCGGTTACCTCGTCTGTTATGCAATTTGATTATTTAGGGCATCGAATTAACATATTGGATACGCCAGGTCACCAAGACTTTAGTGAAGACACCTATCGTACGTTGACGGCCGCAGACAGCGCAGTCATGTTGATTGACGTTGCGAAAGGGGTCGAGGCTCAGACCATTAAGCTGTTTCAGGTCTGTGCCAAGCGGGGCATTCCCATCTTTACGTTTATTAACAAGCTCGACCGAGAAGGACGCAGTCCGTTCGATCTCATGGAAGAGCTGGAGCAGGTGCTCGGAATCCGTTCTGTACCCATGAACTGGCCGATCGGTTCTGGACGCGATCTGTGCGGTGTATACGACAGGGTTAAGAATCAGGTTGAATTGTTCCAGGGAGACGACCATTCCAAGATTAAAGTACAGAAGGTCGAAGGCTATGAGGACCCGCTGATTCGTGAGATGGCCGGTGATTACCTGCATGATCAATTGTGCCAGGACCTGGAGCTTTTGGATGTCGCTGGCGACCAATTTGATCTGGAGAAAGTTATGCAAGGTCAGCTGACGCCCGTATTTTTTGGAAGCGCGATTAACAATTTCGGTGTTCAGACTTTCCTGGAGAACTTTCTTCAGCTTGCGCCGAAGCCGGAGCCGCGCCGCAGCACGGAGGGTGTGGTGGAACCGACCGACGAGAAGTTCTCCGGGTACGTATTCAAGATCCAAGCCAATATGAATCCGGCTCACCGGGATCGTATCGCTTTTCTGCGAATTGTGTCGGGTAAGTTCGAGCGCGGCATGAGTGTGAAACACGTTCGCGTAGGCAAGGAAATCAAGCTGTCGCAGCCGCAGCAGTTCCTGGCGCAGGATCGAGATATTGTGCAGGAGGCTTATCCTGGCGATATCATCGGTCTGTTTGACCCGGGCATTTTCCGTATCGGAGATTCCCTCAGTCAAGGACGAGAAGTGGTATTCGATGAGCTGCCAACGTTCTCCCCAGAGATTTTTGCGAAAGTAACGGTGAAGAACGCGCTCAAGCATAAGCAGTATCAAAAGGGGATTGACCAGCTGACGGAGGAGGGAACCATTCAGGTATTCCGTACCGTTAGCTTCGACGAAACAATCCTCGGGGTTGTAGGTCAGCTCCAGTTCGAGGTATTCGAATACCGGATGAAGGGTGAATATGGTGTCGATGTCCAGCTTCAGCGGATGCCGTATCAGTTCGCACGCTGGATTGTGGATGAGACCATTGATCCGTCCAAGTTCCGGATAAATTCAACGCTCGTGAAAGACAAGAAGGATAATTATGTTGTCCTGTTCGAGAATGAGTACGCAATGAGAACGGCAATCGATAAAAATCCAACCGCGAAGTTTCTAGAAACGGCTCCGTAAGTTGTAGATCGTAATGCGGTACATGAAAACAATCCCCCAGCTATGACGGCTTAGGGGATTGTTTTTTTTGTTGACCTTGGGTTTATCCTTGCAGGTTGCCGGGGGTAACGGTTTTCAAATGGTCGTGAAGGGAAGTGACAAGGCTGTTCTGCTGGGAAGCATCCATGTCTTTCCACATCATTTCAAACATCACACCGAGTCCCGGTAGCGCGGCTTCAGGCCCGTCAACGGAACCCTCGATCATGGAGCGCAGCTCTTCTTCGTCCTGGTTGTGGACTTTATGAATGACGGCCTGCCTTAGATCTAACAATATGGACATGGAAATGTTCCTCCTTGTTATGAAAGGGTCATTGTGTAATGTACCCGTTAAGCGGCCGTTACATTCAAGTATTCGGGACAGTATGATATACTGATATCATTCATATTAGGAAATGGACCTAGGCTCGTGGAGGGGTATATATATGGCTAAGAAGCAGTACGCAGTAATCGGTATGGGGCGTTTTGGCACAAGTGTTGCCAAGGAATTAAGCAGCATGGGATTTGACGTATTAGCCGTCGATGCGAGCGAACAGCGCATACAGGAAATCGCGAATTTGGTCACTCATGCCGTATCGGCAGATTCGACGGATGAAGACGCGCTTCGGGCGCTGGGCATTCGGAATTTTGACGTGGTGGTTGTGGCAATTGGCGAGGATATTCAATCCAGCATTTTGACTACGCTGATTCTGAAGGATCTTGGTGTACCGGCCATTATCGTCAAAGCGAAAAACGAGCTGCATGGTAAAGTCCTTAACAAAATCGGTGCGGACAAGGTGATATTCCCGGAACGGGACATGGGGCTTCGGGTTGCCCATCATTTGGTGTCACCGAACATTTTGGACTATATTGATTTATCGGACGACTACAGTATTATGGAGATGCTCGCTACCGGAGATCTGATCGGTCATAATCTGAGGGAGCTTGATATTCGGGCACGTTTTGGCTGCAATGTCATGGCGATCCGAAGTGACGCGGATATGAACATCTCGCCGAGTCCCGATGACCGGATAGAGGACGGCGATATTCTTGTTATCGTTGGGCATAAGAACGATTTGACAAAGCTGGAGCTTGCTTATCCGAAATGACGTCGGTAATGTGAATTTTTGTGAATGTAGTATCAGGTTGAGTGGAACTCAGCGATGTATATAAGCAAAGAACGGATGGATTAAGAATGGAGATACTATCGCCGCAGAATGCCAGGGTAAAGGGCTGGGCACAGCTGCAGGAGAAGAAACATCGAGATAAGCAAAACAAGTACGTGGTTGAAGGTATCCATCTTGTGCAGGAGGCCTTGTCATCCGGTGCGGATATCGAGTGTATAGCTTATGATATGGATAAAGGTATCCCCCTTGAACTCCGTCAAATTCCAGATAGGGGTCAAGGCGCCGAATGGATTGGCGTATCCCATGCGGTGATATCAAAAGTCAGTGATACTCCGTCCCCGCAGCCGGTGTTTGCCGTTGTTCGGAAGGAAGCGCGTCAATGGCAGGACTTGATCATGCGCGAGAACGGATTGGTCATTGTTCTGGACGGTCTTCAGGACCCAGGCAACGTGGGAACTATTATACGGGGGGCGGACGCCGTAGGTGCTGCTGGCGTTATACTAGGACGCGGCTGCGCAGATTTGTATAACCCCAAGACGTTGCGCTCTACCATGGGCTCCCTGTTTCATCTGCCGGTGCTGGAGGGCGAGCTGCTGAGCATTTTGCCGGAGGCTCGAGAGCGAGGAGCCCGATTGGTGACAACCATGCTGGAAGGGAAGCGTTCCTGCTTCGAGTATGATTTCAGAGGGACAAGCTGGATTGTAATTGGAAGCGAAGGCCGTGGTGTCTCGCCTGAGGTTGCGGCTATCGTGGATGACGCGATCCGTATCCCGATGCCGGGTCAAGCGGAATCGCTGAATGCAGCCATGGCGGCGTCTGTGCTCATGTACGAGGCACTGCGGCAAAGACATTACGCAGACACAGGTCAATAGCAGATAGGGTCTTCTTCTGGGCGGGAAAGTGATTAGGTATCGTTGCTGATCATTTTCCGGCCTTTTTAAGTTATTTTTGAGAAAATGGAAAATCTAACGGGAGAGGTAGAAAGGAGTTTATTCCAATGTATGAGCAAAAAACGAAAGAGACAGATAACAGCGTGGTGGAGTTTATCGAGCAGGTGGATTCCCCTAAAAAGCGTGAGGATGCTTATCGCTTACTTGATATTTTCGAGGAAACGAGCGGCTTTCCAGCCAAGATGTGGGGACCCAGCATCATCGGTTATGGCTCATACCATTATCGTTATGCATCCGGTCACGAGGGAGATGCGCCGCTGGTTGGGTTTTCTCCCCGAAAAGCGAAAATCAGCCTGTATTTTGCCCCTGGTGATGATAAACGGGAGGAGCTGCTGAAGAATTTCGGCAAGCATACAGCAGGCAAAGGGTGTGTGTACATTAACAAAATCGCGGATATTGACGTTGAGGTGCTGAAGCAGCTCATTCGAGAATCCATTGTCTTTTTGAACGAAACCTACCCGGATCAACATCAGGAGGATAATATTGGTATTTGACGCGAAACCTATTGGTATCATATTATGTTAAAAGGGAAACCAAATGGTTTCATAATTCAAACATAAGTGAGGTATCATTTTGCCATGGACAACCCATCAAACGGCAAGCTGCCGGATATTCGCCATACCCTTGTACTTCAAGCGCCGATCGAAAAGGTGTGGAAGGCTGTATCCACCTCGGAAGGCATTGCGGCTTGGTTTATGCCAAACAACTTTGAACCGGTGGAGGGCTTTGAGTTTGAGCTGAATGCAGGTCCATTCGGGAATTCACCCTGCAAGGTTACAATCATTGATGAGCCCAACCGTCTGTCTTTCAACTGGGGGAAGGATTGGAGCGTTACATTTGAACTGGTACAGCAAGGAGATCATACAGAATTCACGCTCATCCACGGCGGCTGGACAGCGGATCAAGTCACCGAGTTCGGAGAAGCTCACGATATTGTACGTGGCCGCATGGACGGCGGATGGGCAGGAATTGTTCAGAAGCTTGCCAGATACGTGGTTTAATCCATGTCTCAAGCTGCTGCAAAGCATGATGTTTATCAAGCCATTGCAGATCCCACGCGCCGCAAACTGCTTGGTTTGTTAAGCGATAAGGAAATGCCGGTTAAGGAAATCTCGGGGCATTTTCCAATGACGCGTACCGCCGTGTCCAAACATCTACGAATTCTGGGGGAAGCGGGGCTCGTGAAGGAACGCAAGGTTGGACGCGAGACCCGCTATCGCCTGGATGCCGAACCGCTGAAGGAATTAAAGGATTGGCTCGCTTACTTCGATCGTTTCTGGGAAAATAAACTGTCGATGCTGAAGCATTACGTAGAAGAAGAGGAAGTTCGATCCCATAAGGAAGAGTAAGGATAACCTATCCTTGCTCTTCTTTTTTGCCGTTTGTCCGCATACCCTCTATACAGGAGAGCTTGCCATGGTAAACATGCTCCTCGGGGCGTAAATAGGGGGGACCAAGCATGAGACGAAAGAGATGGGGAAGCAGACGTATATCCTTTCCGTCCCTGTCATGGCCCAGACCAAGGAGGGCTTATAAACCACCACGCAGAGGCTTTAGGCCCGTACCTCAGAGCCGGGGCCGTCCTCAGGCTGCCAAACGGCGCAGCATGAAAAAATGGTGGCTGATCGGTGCTCTGCTCCTTTTGTTTGGGATCGTTGAGTTTTTTATGTATATTGAGCAGAATCTGCGTCCGCCAATCATGCATCTTGCGCAAATCAGGGTGAAGCAGATTGCCACCGAAGCGATTAACAAAGCGATCACATCACAGGTGACCCAAGGCAAGGATTTTGATAACCTGGTTAACTGGAAAACGGATAGCAACGGCAAAGTGACGGGATTCATGCTGAATTACGCCGAGCATCTGAAGATTACGTCCCATACAACCGAGGTTGTTCAGAAGACACTGGACGACATCCATAAGCGCAAGGAACAGATTCCACTGGGCCAGGTGATGAAGAGTCCAATCATCGCTTCATTCGGTCCGCAAATCCCATTAAAGATCGAACCGCAGGGAGCGGTAAAGGTTCAGTTGGATACTAGGCAGCAGGGAGCCGGTATTAATATGATACTGGTGGAGGTATTTGTTCATATTGTAACCGAAGTGGCGGTAGTTGTTCCTTTTGACATGGAGCCACAGATTGTGGAGGCCGATATTCCCATCTCCTATCTGCTCGTGGTCGGCGATGTGCCGATGTATTATTATGATGGTCAGGGAAAGGCTGTTGGTGAGAATAAAGCTAGCGCGCCAAGCATAGCGATTCCGCCACCAGTGACGAATGAGAACAACCATAACTCGCAGCAGGAAACCCCACCGGCAACAATTCCCGGAAATCCGGTTGAGGGAAGCGATGTGCCCATTATTCCTCCTCCTTCGTCCGGTGGCGTAAGCTCAGGACAACAAGAGGGGACAGGGATCGGGGATTAAGCATTAGGGGTTAGCCTATTATTCGGAATACCTACCTGGGTTTGTACTCGGACCGTGTGATTGAATCAGTTGAGCAGTTGATGTCATTGAACGAAAAAAACGCGCCCTGAGCTAAGCTCAGGAGCGCGTCTTTTTCTTGGTTCGTCTTTCTTCTGCTTCCCAATGCTTCAGCAGCGGGTAAGGATCGAATGCCCACTCGGTGAGTCCGGTATCCCGGTAAATGCCGTAATGGAGATGAGGAGGAAATTTGCCTTGGGTTCCGGGCTTTCCGTACCCTGAGCTGCCGACCCAGCCCAGGGTTTGCCCCGGCGTCACAACATCCCCAAGCGAAATGCCTTTGTCGAAGCCTTGCAGATGGGCGTAATAGTGGTAATGGTTGTTCAGGTCACGGATGCCGATACGCCAGCCGCCGTATTTATTCCAGCCCTTGATTTCAACAACACCGTAACAGGTACTGCGAACGGGGACTCCATAATGGGCGAACAAGTCGGTTCCTTCATGGACTCTTCTGCCGCCCCAGTTGCGTCCCATTCCGAATGTGCTTCGGTAGGAATAGTCGCTTTGGACAGGCAGAGGAAAGGCATGATCGAACAAATCCAGCTTCCCAAAGGTCTCGTACAGCTTGGCATACTGCATCACGCGCTGCACGGCCCGAGTGTTCTGATAGTACGACCACAATCCGATGCTGAAATCATCAGCGGCATGCCCATACGGAGATAGTCTTGTCGCAACCGTATAGAGAAGATCGATATTATTATTGGGGTCTGCCTTGCCATCTCCGTCACCATCCAGACCGATCCCTGAAAACACGCTGATCGACATCGGATCAACATCTTCCTGATTGGGATTTAAGGGACCGGTCCATCTTGTGGGAGGGATGAAGATGCCGATTGTCCGCTCTGGATGCTTGCGATCCTTGGGATGGACCCGGGTAAGTGTTCTTTCATACTGGTCGATGGCCGCAAGGCGATACCATGGAATCTGGGTCACGGTAGCAACCTGGTCGTACAACGATTTCCGATCAGCAAAAATGGCTGCGGCATCGATGCTTTCTACGGATTCATCGGCTTTGTTTATCGCGATAGAAGCGGATGCAAACACAGGTCCGCACATGCAGCAGGCAGCGGTCACTGCAGCCACTGCTGCAGTGGTCCAGCGATAATAGATGCCGCTGCGGCTCAATGGTTGTAATATCCTCAATGTGTCCTTCTCCTCCTTCTAGATTGTCATAATTAAGGACGGACAGTCATGCCTACACTGTAGGGTGAATCGAAATAAGGATTTTTATCCATGCCGCAAGTAGATTAATCTCATATCGATGCGAAACAAGTAATATGATGGTTTTCATGATATAATATGGGACAGTAAACGATGGGTTATGTCTTGCGTTATATCATTACAATTCGAAAGAAGGTTTTTTCTTTGTCTAAAACCAAACAGCCAAAACCTGACTGGATTCGAATCAAGCTGACTACTGGCGATAATTATAAAGAAATCAAAAGCATGATGCGATCCAAGACGCTGCATACGGTGTGTGAAGAGGCTCGCTGTCCAAATATTTACGAATGTTGGGCAAACCGCACGGCAACCTTCATGATTTTGGGCGATATCTGCACCCGTGCATGCCGATTCTGTGCCGTGAATACAGGGCTCCCAACAGAGCTGGATCTGCAGGAGCCGGAACGCGTAGCGGAAGCAGCAGAACAGATGAACCTGCGCCACTGCGTAGTAACAAGCGTGGCCCGCGATGATCTGAAGGATGGCGGAGCATACATATTTGCAGAAACCGTGAAAGCCATTCGCAGACGTTTGCCGTTGTGCTCCGTGGAAGTGCTGATTCCCGACTTCATGGGAAGTGAGGAAGCACTGAAGATCGTCATGGATGTGAAGCCGGACATTCTGAACCATAACATTGAAACGGTAGAAAGAATGTCGGATCGGGTTCGTGCAAAAGCCAAGTATGAACGTTCTCTGCAATTGCTGAAGAATGCCAAAGCGATGCAGCCTGATATTCCAACCAAGTCCAGCATCATGCTGGGTGTTGGGGAGCAATGGCATGAGATCCTGGAGGCTATGGACGATCTGCGGTCCGTTGGCTGCGATATTATGACGATTGGACAATACTTGCAGCCTTCACCGAAACATCTGAATGTGGATAAGTACTATACGCCTGAAGAGTTTGCTATCTTGAAGGAAGAAGGAATGAAACGTGGATTCAGTCACGTGGAGTCCGGTCCGCTTGTGCGCAGCTCTTATCACGCCCATGAGCAAGTGAAATCTGCGGAACGCAACAAGGAAGAGACTGTACAGTCTTAACCTTTGGAAAGGCAGGGGAAGCTTTCAATGATCGTTATCGGAAACAAAAGTTATGAAGTGTTAAAGGACCATCGAAACGGCTGGAATCCGGAAGCTTTCCGTGAGCGGTACAGCGAGGTGCTGGAACGCTATGACTATATCGTGGGAGACTGGGGTTACAATCAGCTTCGACTTAAGGGTTTCTACCGGGACAACCATCCCAAGGCTGCCAAGGATTCCACCTTCTCCAGCATGTCCGATTACATTAACGAATACTGCAACTTCGGCTGCGCCCACTTTGTGCTGCAGAAATCCAAGGAGCAGAAGGAAGCGAAAGAACGGGATTCCAAAGAGCCTGCAGAGGGTCCCGCATCTCCCAAAGAAATTCGGGTAGATGGGGATCCTAAGGGAAACATGGATAACAAAGAAACCAAGGAAATGAAAGAAACACCGCAGGATGCCAATAAGGTTAGCAAGGATAACAAGAACCAGCGCGAGCGACGTGAAGCGAAGGAAGCGAGACGCGAGCAGCGCGATCTTAAGGAATCCAAAGAGAAGGAAGCCAAGCCGAAGGAGCTTAACCCTCCTGCAGAGCAGCACCAATAAAAAGATCGGTCATCTGTTTAACAGATGACCGATCTTTTTTAGTTCAATCAGCCAAGAAATGCATCCCTCACACGATTCCAGAACGGGAACGGCCGATAACGGGCAAAGCTGACCTGCTGCTCCGCCACTTGACAGCGAACGGAAACGAGATCATCAATCGAGATGTTGACATGATCGATGGTCAGCAGCAGACGCTGCTCTTTACGCGAGAATATATCACAATGATGATGCTTGGGCAGGAGGAGCGGTGAGCCCAGCGTACGGAATATCCGATTGTTAATTGAGGCGATCTCCGCGATCTGAAGGGCATCGATGGAGGGGTGTACCATGGCGCCGCCGACACTCTTGTTATAGGCCGTGCTGCCGGACGGCGTGGACACGCAAATGCCATCTCCCCTGAACATCTCAAAGGTTACGTCGTTGATGTCAATCTGAGCGACGACAGTGCCGTCAACGCCCTTAAGCGTAAATTCGTTTAAGGCAATGTAAGAGGACGTCCCTGATTTCTTATGGATTTCCAGCTGAACCAGGGGATACTTGACGAGACGCGGCTTCATGCCGCTGTGTTCGCCTTCTCCGCTCATATGATCAATTAGCTCCGTCAGTTCATCCGCCTTCCAGTCTGCATAGAATCCCAAGTGTCCCGTGTGGACACCAACAAAAGCGAGGTCAGGAATCCGGTCAATAAAAGTATGAAAGGCGTGCAGCATCGTACCGTCTCCACCGATGGAGACCACAATCTCCGGAGATTCTGCATCCAGCACAAACCCCCGCTGTTCCGCCAGCTTGTGAAACTGCTGGGTCAGCTCTACAGACAATGGGTCACCGCGGTCCAGAACATAATATCTCAAGTTGATAAGCTCCTTTGTAAAGGTTATATAAAGATGATAATCAATCTTGAAGAAGAACACAATGTTCACCTTGGGAATTTGCGGAATTTCTGCTGCAGTCCTTTTATGACCTGGATCAACAACGTAAATGTTATGAGGAAACCAAGCAGCATGCAAAAAGCCGCCATAATATGGGTATACCCGTTTAGAACGGAATTCGAAACAGCCGGCAGGGCCATGGTCGGAATGGAAGATCCCATCACGCTCTTCCACAACAGCATGACTGCTGTCGCGGCAATCAGGCCATGAACGAGTCTTGCGATGACAAACGGGAAATACCTGAGGTTTGTAGAGTTCAGGATGCTGATGATCTGTGCATGAACGGACAAGCCGCCCCATGACAAGATGAAGGCCGCTGCAGCCGCTTTGTACGCCAACGGAATGGCGGCACCCGCTTCACCGGCGTAACGCGCTCCAAGTGTTACTTCAAAAATCCCTCCTACGATGGCAGTGGAGAGGGACTCGGGCATGCCAACCAGGGACAGCATCAAACCGATAGCCTCGGTAAGCGCCGGGATAACGCCGGCACGGGTCCAAAGCTCGAGAAAGACGGAGAAGAATACCACGAGCCCGCCAACCACGATATTAAGCTGGAGCGATGATTGTATCGCTTGTCTAAGCAAGGTCCCCAAGTCCCGGCCATCCTGCTTCCTCGCAGCATGCATCGCACGAATCGCGGCTTTAACCCGGCTTGTCTTAACCTGAGACAGGTGAAGCGGCGATTCAGATGAGCTTTTAGCGTCATGTTTGCCATGAAACCTCATTAGCAGTCCGACAAGGAATCCACCGCCATAATGGGCTATTGCAAGAATGATACCGATTTTAGGATCGTGAAAAAAGCCGATGGAGACTGCTCCGATTAAAAATATAGGATCAGAGGAAGTGGTAAAGGCCACGAGCCGTTCGCCTTCCTCTCGACTTACCATTTTTTGTTCCCACAGTTTGGCGGTTAATTTGGCACCGATCGGGTAACCTGATACATATCCCATTGCGGCAACGAATCCCCCTGCTCCCGGAATACGAAACAGGGGCCTCATCATAGGGTCCAGAAGGGTGCCAATCAGGTGCACCACACCAAACCCAAGCAGCACCTCTGAAATGACAAAGAACGGGAACAGGGACGGAAAGAGAACGTCCCACCATATCGCCAGGCCCCGAAGAGCGGATTGAAGAGCGGCATCGGGAAATACAGCCATCAGGATAATTACGCTGAGGAGTGCCGTTACAAGCATGAACCAGCCCATTTTTTTCATGGTCATATAATGAATACGCCCCCTGGCATCGATGTGAACTACTGAAATATAGGTCCCATTAATTTAAAATCTATGCAGGATATAGGACAAACAGTATAAAAAAACATGAGAAAGCGGTTACAAATGTGCTTTATTTTCGAGGATATTGTGCTATAATAAAAAACATCAAAGCACATCTTTCGTATTATGTTTGGATGGAGTGATGATCATGAGCATAGTCGCAGGTATCCTAGTATGCGCCTTCGTTTATGTAATACGTGCTTCTCTCGTCCAGAGTGAAGAAGACTGGCGCAGTTATTAATAAGTTTCTAAAAGGTGCTAACCATTGCTTAGCGCCTTTTTTTGTTGTTTTTGCTATAATAAAAAGGTATATCCAATCGAAAGCGAATCATAAACAGATGGGAGAATTAGCGGATATGAATCCGAACTTAAGCATCTATGATAACCTCGGGGGTGCCGAGGGTGTACGTTCGCTCGTCGAAGCTTTTTATCCGAGAGTTCAGCAAAATGAATTGCTCTCGCCCTTGTTTCCGGAGGACATCATGCCGGTGATGGACAAACAATATATGTTCCTGAGTCAGTTCTTTGGAGGGCCTGCCCTATTCTCCGAAGCCTTCGGTCATCCCATGATGCGGGCCAGACATATGAAATTTCCGATTACGGACCGCCACGCTGAAGAATGGCTTGGCTGTATGGCAGGAGCCTTGATCGAAATCGGCGTGGAGGATGATCTGCGTGATTTTGTGCTACAGCGTCTTTCCGGTCCCGCTCACCATTTCGTCAATACACCTTAGTGCCTTGGAACTAGAAGTGGACTGGAATTAGACGCGAATGAAGGGATGGCGAATGGCGTGAAGTTAGAACCCTTGTATTCCATCAAGGTGGTTTGTGCGCACTGTGAGCAAGAATATTTAACATCTAGAGTAAGACCAAGCTTCAAAAAGGCATTCCGAACAGATACGGACTTCTGCGCTTATTATAAATCGGAGAATCCTGATTTCTACGTGGTGCGTGTCTGTCCTGAATGCGGATTTGCCTCAACGGAGAATTCGACTGTGAAATTGAATGAGCGGCAGAAGACGCTGTTCTACGAGCAGGTTGGATGCCGATGGGACAAGAGGGATATGGGGGGTCCACGCAGTCTGGAGGATGCCCTGGAGGCGTATAAGCTGGCTCTCCTCTGTGCGCAAGTGATCGGGGAGCGGGATCGGATTGTGGCCAGCCTGCTGCATCATATTGCTTGGCTGTATCGGTATCAAGGCAATCAGGACCAGGAGAACCGCTTCTTGAAATATAGTCTTGAATCCTATATCCGGGTGTTTGAACACGAAGGAGTAGGAGCAAACGATGCCCGTCTTCTATTCCTGATTGGAGAGATCCACCGCAGGCTGGGACAATTCCAGGAGGCGGTTCAATGGTTCTCCCGAGTGGTCCAGGACGAGAAGATTATGGATGCTGCCATGATCCGGGCTTCCAGAGAGCAGTGGAAGCTGATCTCGGAGCAGATACGGGAACAGAAGAACGCTGCAAAGGCGGAATCTCAATGAATGCAAAATGCAAACAGCCCGCCGAATGAAATGCCAGCAGGCTGATAAGAATGCTCATTCTTACTCGTACTAGGCGAAGTCAGCGAAGTCGCTGATCCGTGAGCAAGTAGTCGATGTCGCTGTCCAGTACGGTTACTTTATTATGGCAGCAGGGGAAAATCAGCAGCTTCTTTTTCCCCTCTCTAACACTCACTAATTCTTTGGGCTTCATTGGCAGTAATACATTGTCAGTTCCACAGAAAGGGCAGCTGTGTACATAAACGTCGTTTCCAACGACATCGTAAGGCCACGTATTAGAAAAAGGGATCATGAGTTCTCCGATGAGTGAGGCTCATCGTCCTTTTTCGAGGATGGCCCTTCATCATTTTTGGCAAGCTCGGCAATTTTCTGCATCAATATATGCTGTGGCATATGCATCAGCTGTTCCAGCGGAACGCCCAGCTGCTTGGACAGTGTAACCGCCGTCTCCGGTGATATTTGTAAAGGTCTCATGGCTTCCAGCTCCTTTTAGTTATAGCAGTAATTTGATTTATATATAGTTATACACTTTTCCCTATGCTCGCACAAATGGTATTACTGCATGGATTCATATTATGATTCGAAAGGTGATGAATGTTCGATGGCACTTCAACAAACTTGGGATTTAGATTCGATATTTCCTGGAGGTTCTTCCTCTCCACAGCTCTTGAGCTTTCTTGAGACCCTTGAGCAGGATGTACAACAGCTCCAACAGGATGTACAGGCACTGTCCGTTCCGGAAACCGTCGAGCGTGCGGCGAGCCTTGAGCGTTTCCTAGAGCAGTTTCAAAGCGCCTATGCCCGTATCCGTGAAGTCTCCGCATTTGTGAGCTGTTTGACCGCACAGAATGTGAATGACAAAAAGGCGGTTCAATTGACCGGCCGGGTAACTTCCTTGTCCGCAACCCTGCAATCGGTTAAGAACCAATTCGATAATGTGCTCCGCGGCATGAACGATGAGCTTTGGACCGCTTGGACAGGTACAGATAAAGTGTCTCAGCTGGACTTTGTATTGAACGAAGCCCGCAACCTTGCCAAGGATAAAATGAGCCCTGAGCTTGAAAGCCTGGCTCTGTCTCTCGGCGTTGACGGTTATCACGGTTGGGGAGAATTCTATGATACCATCGTGAAGAAAATCCAGATTCCATATGAGGAAGATGGCAAGACCGTCATGCTGTCTGCAGGACAGGCATTCAATAGAATGCATGATCCTCGCAGAGAAGTACGCCAATCCATGTTTGAAAAATGGGAGCAGGCTTGGGGAGATTCTGCCGATTACTGCGCGGATACCCTTAACCATCTATCGGGCTACCGCCTGAAGCTGTATGAGAACCGCGGCTGGGACGATGTGCTGAAAGAGCCGCTCGCCATTGGCCGAATGAGCCGTGAGACTCTGGATGCCATGTGGGCCGTCATTCAGGACACCAAGTCGGTACTGGTGGAGTATTTAAACCGTAAAGCGAAGCTGCTGGGCTTGGAAGGCTTGTCGTGGACGGATGTGGATGCACCGCTTCGTACTTCGGCTGCCAAAATCTCCTACGATGATGCTGCCGTCAACATTGTTGAGCAGTTCCGCAAATTTAGTCCAAGGCTGGCAGACTTCTCGCAAATGGCCTTCGACAAGAGCTGGATTGAGGTCGAGGATCGTCCAGGGAAAAGACCCGGCGGTTTCTGTACATCCTTCCCGGCAAGCAGCCAGACGCGCATATTCATGACATTTGGCGGAACCGCCTCGAATGTTTCGACGCTGGCTCATGAACTCGGTCATGCTTACCACCAGCATCTGATGGGCGGAATTCCGGTTCTCAACCAGAAGTATGCAATGAACGTTGCTGAGACGGCCTCTACTTTTGCCGAGATGATTGTTTTTGATGCAATGGTGAAGGGTGCCGGCAGCGAAGAAGAGAAGCTGGCTCTGCTGGAAGAGAAAATTCAGAACAGTGTAGCTTTCTTTATGAATATTCATGCACGGTTCCTGTTTGAAACCCGCTTCTATGACAAACGGAAGAGCGGACTGCTCAGCAGCGAGGAGATTTCAGAATTGATGGTTGAGGCACAGAAGGAAGCCTACTGCGATGCTCTGACATCCTACCATCCTCATTTCTGGGCATCCAAGCTTCATTTCTATATCACGGGTACACCATTCTATAATTTCCCATACACCTTCGGTTATATGTTCAGCACAGGCTTATATGTACGGGCATTGGAAGAAGGTCCGACCTTTGCTGATAAATATGACGCGCTTCTTCAGGATACAGGTGTCATGTCCGTTGAGGATTTGGCTAAAAAGCATCTGGATGTGGATTTGACTCAGCGTGATTTCTGGCAAAGTGCAGCGGATTCTTGCGTATCCGATATCAGACAATTCTTGCAAATGACTGAAACTTTGGCATAATTTGTTGATTATCATCGGAAAAACAGATAAAAAGGCCGTTCCTGAAATGGATATTTCCATCCATATTCATGTTTATCCCGCCAAAATAGAGAAGCTCCCAGTGAGCTTCTTTTTTTGTCGTAAAAGAAAGAAAGTTGACGCAAAAAAGGAGTGGAAATCTAAAATATTTGTGCAATTTTAGTAATAAATACCCAATTGTGTTGAATATTGTTGATACATTGATTTCTTTATCCTATAATGAGTCACAAGCCCTAATAATAGGGAAGATTTACTAATAAAGGAGGGGAGAAGAGATGGTAAAACTAGATCAATTATCACTGGCTAGACAATTGGACATTGTTTTTAAAGAGCTGGAAGAAGAGTTGGGAGGTCTAAGTTCAGGGACAGTATTTGTACAAATACGAAACAATGTAATTGGTAAATTTGGCATACGGCATAATCCATTGGCTGGGCGAAACGGGGTCATTGCTCCTTGTGAAGAGGGGCTTAGTGAAGCTCAACAATTCTCTTTTCGTACGATGGCGCTTGAGAGTTTGAAGCATAAACGCCATTGGACACATGGCGAAATTAGTTATGAATTTATGGTACGGCAAGGAATTGTCGTGGTAGATGCTATTCTTGAATCGAACTATAACATGGCCAATCTAATGATTCGGTACCCTCGTAATACATATGCCGAAGCTGCTTCGGAATCCTGAAATCATTTATCATATAAAACATATAACGAAAGAGGCGATCTTTGGGGAGAAGATCGCCTCTTTCTATTTGTGGCTGGAGGGAAGAGATGCGAATTACAGGTTCGAACGACCCGATAATTGCTGCTCAGCCAATTGAACCAGACGTTTAGTAATGTAACCTCCCAATGAACCGGTTTCACGGGAAGTATAGTTTCCATAGTAACCGTCTTGTGGAATCGTTACACCCAGTTCTTGTGCAGCTTCCATCTTCAATTGTTGAAGAGCTGCAGTTGCTTGAGGTACGACAAGATTGTTAGAAGAACGACCTTGAGCCATGTCATGTCACCTCCTTTGATGTTGTATGAGGATATTATGACCTGAATGCTAGGGGTCTCATTCGTTCTGGAGGAAGATTGATCACTGGTAAAATTAGCCGATTCATAAAAATCGTCGTTTATATAGAACAAACCAGAGCAGCACCCTGGTTTCAAAGGTCGACTCTGGTTTGGATAAGTTAAGTATAGATGCTGGTCATCCAGCAGGGATAGAGTGAACTAATCTTGATGCGTTTCCGGTGAAGTTCTCTGGATGCTGATCTTGGTATTCAGATTGACGGTCTGTCCCGGTTCCAAATGAATCAGTCCGGTTTCGTCGTCCGGGAGATTCAGATTGGGAGCGTTAGGAAGCCAGGTATAGGGTTCGATACAGAGGAATTCCTCTGCGACGCCCTTGGTATAGAGCACCCAGTGCTTGAAAAAATCACGATCAGCCGAATAATGGATTTGATAGCCGTCATCCCGTTTAAGCAATGCCTCTGCTGGCTTGCCTTCAGGAATTCTCAGGATCGTATCCAGATCGGCATCCTTCATATTGAGTCCTGTATTCAGTAGTTCCAGATCGCCAAGCGGCGAGAGATCACCGGTTGGGATCAGTTCGTTGTCCAAGGTATAAATACCTTCTACAGGCAGATCAAGCGTCCAGCGATGCGGTTCGCCATCCAACAGGAACCACGTATGATAGCCCATGCCGAATGGTACAGGGCTAGAACCGAGATTGGTTACACGAAGACTCTGCGACAGGCGGGTACCTTGAAGGCGGAAGGTCATCTCCAGCTTCAGCGGTACAGGAAATTGAGCAATCCACTTTGGATCATCCGATGAGATGAACTCTGTCGAAACGGCACAACCGTCATCTTCTTCCTCAATGTCGCTGACACACCAAGCCTGTGAACGGTGGAGTCCGTGGATATGATTGTCGTTCGCGGTATTTTGATCAAATTGATACGTTGTTCCGCCATATTCGAAATGGCCCTTGGAAATTCGACCTGGCGGAATGAGCATCGGGATGCCGAAGTGGTAAGGCTTCTGCAGATAGAATGCAAGCTCGCTTTCATCTGGTCTTCGGAGAATTTCGCGTGTGTTCTCGATGTCTTTGATCCCAATGACGTTGTTACCTAGACGAGGAAGGAGAGTCACTTCAAGACGGCCGCTGTTTAATATATAGGTGTCGTAACCATTCCACTGGCCTTTGGTCACTTGATTCATATCGATGCTCCTTTACTAACAGAAATCATGGTCTGGACGATTAAACACATCATAACAGATTTTTGTGGAAAGGGTAAAAGAAAAGCTTCAAAACCCAAGACAACCTGATTCCAAATTGGAATTGACAAGGCAGAGCAAGAGTTTTATCATTGCATGTAATAGTGAACCATAATGATGGAAACACGATGACAAGGACAAGTAAGCAGTGCGGTCTATCCTTCAGAAAGCCGGTGGTTGATGTGAACCGGTGGATCCGCTTTGCTGAATGGACCTTCGAGTGCCGAGCTGAACGGGAGAATGCTGTTATTCCTTAATATGCCGGCCGGGTATTCTCCGTTACAAGAATCTAAGGCTGCATCGATTTTCTGATATGCTGTTGCAGCGAATAAGGGTGGCACCACGGTCACACGTCCCTTGCGGATGTGTGGCCTTTTTTGCGTTCATATAGGCACGTAGGCATGCTTCGTATATCGGGGCAGACTCGGGATTGAAAGAATTTTTCGAGATAAATTGGAGGTTAATCATGAAAACTGTATTATCGGGCATTCAGCCAAGCGGTAACCTGACACTGGGGAACTATATTGGCGCCATCAAAAATTTTGTTAAGCTGCAGGAAGCACATGATTGTTATTTTATGGTGGTCGATCTGCATGCCATTACCGTTCCTCAGGAGCCGAGCTCGCTTAGAGAACGTTCTGAATCGGTTGCCGCACTGTACGTTGCTGCCGGAATTGATCCAAATCGTGCGAATATCTTTTTGCAATCCCATGTGCCGCAGCACGCTGAGCTGGGATGGATCATGACAACCCTCGTCAACATGGGTGAATTGGAACGGATGACGCAGTTCAAGGACAAATCAGAAGGCAAGGATTCCGTAGGAGCCGGGCTATTCGTCTATCCAGCGCTTATGGCTGCAGATATTTTGCTCTACAATGCCAATCTGGTACCGGTGGGGGATGACCAGAAACAGCATCTTGAGATTACGCGTGATTTGGCTGCGCGGTTTAATCACCGGTTCGGTGAGTATTTCAATGTACCGGAGCCTTTCATCCCTGAAGTAGGCGCTCGGATCATGTCGCTTGATGATGCATCTAAGAAAATGAGCAAGAGCAATCCGGTAGAGGGAAGTTATATCGCGATGCTGGATACGCCGGACCAAATTCGCAAAAAAATAAGCCGTGCCACAACCGATTCCGGAACAGAAGTGGTGTATGATCCATCAGCCAAACCGGAAGTCAGCAATCTCATGAGCATTTACTCCGAATGTGCTGGAGTGTCTTTGCAGGAAGTGCAAGCACGCTTTGAAGGAAAGATGTACGGGGCGTTTAAGAAGGAGCTTGGCGAAGTGGTGGTGTCTGCTCTGGAGCCACTACAAAACAGATACTACGAAATTCGCCAAACCGGTGAAATTCATGACATTCTAGCCAAGGGAGCGGAGCAGGCACAAAGAACTGCGACTCAGGTGCTGGATGGCGTGAAAGACAAAATGGGCTTCCTGGCTCCGAGATAACGCTGTCCAACCTGTTTAAGAAGGTCTGCGTTTCGCTTTGATAATGAAGCCCCAGCCGATGTTGAAAATGGATAGGATCCCTAGACCGACAGCAAGAAATCCGTTATAGCTGATGGAGATGGCTGCAGCCGCCAGCAGAACGATGGAAGATACCGCAAACCAAAGAGATAAGCCTTTACTCATATGAAAAAACCTCCAAAGATAAAAAATTTAAAAAATACGTATAACGCTGCAAGAAGGAGCCATAATAAGTTTGCAAGCTTGCACTGGAATTACAGACATTCAGTGAAGGGAGATATTTAATATGGCACGCAGCAGCAACAATTTGGTGGTACCTCAAGCAACAGCAGCATTACAACGTTTGAAACTCGAGGCTGCTCAAGAACTAGGCGTAACGATTCCTCAGGACGGTTACTATGGTAACTATACTTCCCGTGAAACAGGATCCCTGGGCGGATACATTACAAAACGTTTGGTACAGCAAGCTGAACAGGCTCTTTCTGGATCTGGCCGCACGCTGTAATATCTTTCTCATAACGTGAGTGGGAAGCCCGGAGCGCAATGTTTGCGCTCCGGGCTTTGTATTCATTTCAGAGGCTCGACACGCATTCTAATACATAGACAAATTGTGCCTTAAACAACGGTATAACGTCAAGATTATATCGCTTCCAAATGTCACTGAATTGTCATATAGATGGAACGAATTCCGAAGGATTGCTAAACACTTTTTACTAATGATATGATAAACTTTATAGCGGAGGCAGTACTTCCTCCATAACGACAGATACAAGGAGGAACGTTTACACGTGGATAATCACTTGAGATACCAGGCTCCTTCAGAATCCGCGGCACTGGCCTCGGCAGCGCCTGCACCTCCCGATAAGGCGGGGACTTGGAAAGATTTTATCACGGTGACGAAACCCGGAATCATCCGGTCAAATTTGATAGCGGCTTTTGCCGGATTTTGGCTAGCATCGCGTTGGGATATCCAATTTGGATTGATGATTATGACACTTCTCGGAACCGTGCTTGTCATGGCTTCGTCCTGTGTATTCAATAACTATTTTGACCGTGAACTCGACATGAAGATGGAACGGACCCGGAACCGCTCTCTTCCAACCGGACGGCTGACGCCAAAGGTTGTTCTTTGGTATGCCGTCATTCTTGGGGTGGTCGGACTAGCTATACTATTCTCGTTCTCCGGTGTACTGGCAGGTATATTCGGAGCTATCGGCATGTTTGTTTACGTGGTTGTCTATACACTATGGCTAAAGCGCTCTTCGACATGGAGCACCTCAGTAGGCGCGATTTCTGGAGCAATGCCTCCGGTGATCGGTTATGTGGCAGTAACAGGAAGCGTAGATATGGCAGCAGTTCTGCTGTTTGCGCTGTTGTTCCTATGGCAACCGCCCCATTTCTGGGCGCTGGGCATTCGTCGGGTCGAGGAATATCGGGCAGCGGGCTTCCCTCTACTGCCAGTTGTAAAAGGAATCCCGCGCACGAAGATACAGATGATTCCTTATTTGGTGCTTCTCATTCCGATACCGATTCTGATGTACGCGTATGGGTATGCAGGTATATTTTTTCTGGTCATCGGGCTCTTTCTGGCAATTTGGTGGCTTTACGCCGCACTGCAGGGTTTCCGTGCCAAGGACGACGAAGCCTGGTCCAAAAAAGTATTTATTATCTCCATTAACTATTTGACCTTGAGCCTGATCGTTCTCATACTTAACACCACTTTTTAATAAGGTGGAGTTGCTATAGGCAGTATATTCCCTGATTAGGAACTGGGTTTGTTTGAGACGAAGGGAGAACGAGGAAAGTCATGAGTGCATTCAAACGGTATAAATGGACTTGGGTATTGCTTGCTGTCTGTGTAGTTGCAGCTGTTTATCTGGTTTACAATTCGCTCGGCTTCGGAAAAGAAAAATTTCCGATTGTTCGTGAGGTTGCCGCCTATTCCATGGAAAATGTGGATGGGAAGACCATCACTTCAGAAGATACCAAAGGCAAGGTGAAACTGATGTACTTCTATTTCACCAGCTGTCCGGATGTATGTCCGATTACAACACTGGTCCTTTCACAGATACAAGAAGACTTGAAAAAAGAAGGTTTGTTTGGAAAAGAAGTTAACTTTGTATCCATCTCCTTTGACCCGGAAACCGATACGAAAGAGAAGATTAAGGCATTCGGGGACCGATTCTATGCCGATTATAGCGGCTGGTACTTCCTTCGAGGTGATCAGGAGGAAACGCGGAAGCTGATGCAGGAATCCTTCAAGATTCCGCTGCTTGGCAATAACTCGACCAATTTCACTCATGGCAACTCCATCGCGCTGGTTGACCGGAATAACAATATTCGGAAGACCTATAACGCAGCGGATCCGGCGCAAGTGAAGACCGAGGATATTGTGAAGGACATTAAGACCTTAGTTAAGGAATAACATAGTGGTAAAACCAAAAGACGCGCTTCATCGTTAAAGATGGAGGGCGTCTTTTTTATATTCTTCAACTGGCTCATAAAAGGCTTTGGACCAAATCAGGCGTTATTTACCCAGGGTAAATCAGAATTCATCAGGTGGCGGATAAATAATGAATTCTTCCAGCCCGGCTTTCTCCAACTGGGCAATCAAGTATTCATCCGGGGTTCCTTCAACACCGGCATACCCCCGGCGTGTATAGATTTGCCCGGCATCTGGGAAGACATCTCGCAGGGCCCCGCGAATTTTCTTGCCGGAGCTGTCATTATCCATAAACAGATAAACCTCATGGTCTTTCACCTGTTTATGCAGGCTCTCAAGCTTGGCGGTGTTTAATGTTCCGAATGTACACAGGATGGTTATATCTGATGTCAGCAATCTGCGGATTCGGCTGCGATCGTTCTTGCCCTCTACAACGAGGAATATCGGCATCTTTTTTCACCTCTGTCATGATACGGAGATCCTTGGTAGCATTCCCCGGGAAATGTTGATTCGACGTCGAATGATGTATGTATAGTGTAACTTGTTTTTTGTTGATCATGCAAAGCAAACGAAATAAACGGCCATCCGAGTGGAAGGCCGTTTAAGCTAATCCATGTATTCTAGTAGAAGCAGCTCAAAATGATGACAAGCAGAATATACAATACAAGTACCATGCCTACAGAATTTCCATGGCCTCCATGACAGTGCTTATGATGATGAACATGACTCATGTTACTTCACCCCTTGGTTAGATGTCCGTGGTCATTTGCCACACTGTATCTTATGTGGTTTTACCCATACGGATTGTGTGTTGGCCTATCCGCCACTTTTTGGGCGCTTCATCATAACAGGGTACAGGTTCATTAGTCATTTCAGACTATAACGGTGAGATGACCGTTGATGGTGCTTCACGATTGCGTTTCGGAAGCAGGAGCAGGACTGTCATCAGCATGAGGAACGCGATAAAATAAGGAGACACTATCGTCCGGAACTGTCCAGCTGCAATCGGTCCGACAAAGGACCCCAGCGACATCGCAATGGATTGCAAAGAGAATACTTTGCCGAGTCTGCCTCCTCCGCTTAGTTCAATAAACAGGGAGGATAACGCCGGGAACAGCAGGCCTTTGGCAAGACCCAGGGAAAACAGGATAACCATAATCGGCACATGGTCTGCTGCAGCCAGAGCGTAAAAGCAGATCGCCAGTCCCAGCACGCCCAAAGCGACCCTGACATGAGGCGCATAACGGTTCAGGAACAGCATGCTTAACGTGACCAGAGCCCCAAGGCTAATGACGGAGAATAAAATCCCCGTAGACATTATGCTTGCCTTCCCGCTTTCGCGAAGCGGAATTTCGAAGAATAGTATGCCTTGAGAGCAGGCGATAGCAAACGGAATTAAATAAAGGCGCAAGCTAAACGGAAGCCGTGCCGGCTTCTCTTCCTTGGAAGCCAAAGCATTTTCTTTATTGGCGGCCGTGGCTGATAACCGCTTGGGTAGACTGAAGAATGCCATAAACCCGGTAAAGATCAAGAGCCAGCCCAAACTCTGAAATGTACCGGAAAAACCGGCGTTAGCGACAATAAAAGCTCCTGCTGCCGGTGACAAAACAGAGGCAAGGGTGTGTACGACGCCATGACCGGACATGTATTTGCCTTGCGTAACCGGATCACGGGAGAGAGACGCTAACAGCGCCAGGCAGGCTGGTGATAAAAAAGCCAGTACAAAGCCGCTGATCGAGCGAAGCGCGAGCAACTGCCAAGGCAATTGGACATGAGCTTGGAGTAGCAGGATAACTCCAGCCGCAGTTAAACTGAAAATAATGTAGCGTCTGCTGCCGTGTCGGTCGATCAGATTACCTGCAATCAAATTGCCAGGCAGATGCGTCAAAGCATAAATTCCCATCATCCACCCGATAAACGTGGGAGCTGCACCAAGGGAAATCGCAAAAGGTGTCAGCACGGGATACTGAGCATGCAAATCAAAAAACGCCAGAAACAAAAACATATAGAGCCATAAAGCGGTTTTCAATATGGCACCCTCCTATCCGGCAAGAGTTCGGTATTACTACTTGTACGTTCGAAGGGGCAAGCTTATACCTTTTTGTGAAAAGACCCGGTTGGCTGACAGCTTTGCAGGGTATCATGTATAATTAATAAGACGGCAAAAAATACGCCGCCTGAAAGTATGGACGGGAGTGAAATAAATTGGATACACAGGTCTGGATTGAATTTCTTAAACAAAACTGGCTGGTCATTGCGATTGCCTTAATTATCTTGTTTATTGTACTGAATGTGTTAAGAACCGTAATCAAGTGGGTACTTGCGGTCCTTATCATTGGGGGATTGCTGGTGTACAGCGGAATTTCCTTGGATAAGATTGGGGAAGTGGTGTCCACGGTGAAGGAAGAGACGGTGGATACGATAAAAGCGGAAGCGATGAATATGATGATGAAGGAAGCGAAGGAAGCCAAATATACATCGAATGGGGACGGCACCTACTCGATTAAAGCTCCCAACCTGGAGCTAAAGGGCAGTGCTGGTTCAGAAAAGGTTGAGGTCACTTTCCGCGGGGTTTCGGTAGGAAAGTGGGATATCAATGATACGATCCGGAGTTTTATCAACGATGCCAAGTCCAATACAGCCACTAAATAAAGAATACTACCATAATCGGATGCGGATGTAAGGCAGCGTGGGCAAGTTTATCTTATTGCCAGCAAGCCTGCCCTCTTACATCGGTAGACAAGACATCTTAGGGAGAGGAGGGGATACCGTATGATGTCGGCATGGAAGGATAGCGTGCTCGATGGAAACGGAATTACTATCTTGCTGCTGCTGATTGTGGCTTTTTCATTATGGCAGGGGTGGAATCGTGGAGCCTCCCGCTCAGCCGGGAAGCTTGTTTTTTTTCTGGGGGATGCGGTGCTGCGTTTGGTTGGTCTTGCAATTTCCGTCCCGTTTACATTGTGGTTATCACCCAAGGCAGGGGACTGGCTGGGTGCTGCCTCAACGCTGCCGAATCGTGAACTGCAATTCTGGGAGCAGATTTATTATACGGCTCTAAAATCGCTGGCGGATTTTCCGCTGCTGAGGTTCGCCGTGCTGTTTATGCTCAGTTATGCGCTGATTGTATTTATGCTTCGGCTGCTTGTTTCCCTGATCATAGGAAGCAGGATGGGAGTCTTCGGATCGAGAAAAGAAACCCGGGCATCGCTGCCCAGCCGGCTTGCAGGTGCGGGTATCGGAGCCATCATGGGTGCTGCGCGGAGCATTATCGTGATCGCGATTTTGTTCATCTATGTCAGCCTGAATCCGGACCACGGCTTTAGCCGGTATGTTGAAGCTTCACCCGTATATCAGCAGGGTGCACAAGCTGTCATTGAGCCGCTATCTGGTTCGCTTGTCAAGGAAAAGCTGCCCGTATTCACCCAATCCGTTCAGGATGAACTGAATGGAATCATACAGCGCAAGTATGAGGTGATCGACCATAAGATTCCCGAGGGAATCGAACAGACAGCCGCCCATGTCGTGAAGGGGGCAGCCACCGACGAAGAGAAGGCTCGAAAGCTTTATGATTGGGTTGGCAGCCGCATCTCGTATGATCATGACAAGGTAACATTGTACGAAGAGCAGCGGATATGGAAAGAGCAGACGCCCCAGGATACGTATGATACAAGGTTAGGCGTATGTATCGACTATGCCCGGCTATATGCCATGATGGCACGGTCACAGGACCTCGAAGTCAGGGTGGTGACCGGCAGGGGCTACAATGGACAAGGCGGTTATGGCCCCCATGCCTGGAATGAGGTTTATTTGAGTGAAGAAAAGCGGTGGATTCCGCTGGACCCAACCTGGGCACAGAGCGGCAACTGGTTTAACCCGCCGCGCTTCAATGAGACTCATATTAAAGAGCAAGTGTTTTGATGATGGACAGGGGCGGACTTTCACAAGGGAAGTCTGCCCTTCTCTTGAGGTCGGCCCTCCGCGTGAAGTGGGGGGGCGTTTATGTTAAGATGGGTTTATGTGATTGTGGGTAAAGGGGAGAAGCATACGTGAAAGGGTTTAGGCCGGATAAACGCAAACAAGAAGAAGGGGATGCCGGCAGTCAGTTTAATTTGCGGGTCAATCTGTTCTTTTTCAGCACATTTATCATATTCTGTGTCATTATTATACGTCTTGCGATACTGCAGTTTGTCGAAGGGCCTGAGCTGAAAGAGCTCGAAACCGGCGGGCAGGTTAAGAATTTCCCGCTGCAACCCATCCGGGGGAGCATCATCGACGCTTCCGGAACGCCACTCGCTTACTCGACACCCTCCCAAGCACTGTATTTAACGCTGTTAAAGGATTACAGTTCCTCTGAGAGAGGGAAGAAGAACCGTCCGGAAATTGAGAAGTTGGCTGAGGAAATGGTTAAGATATTCGATCAGCATGGGGACCCGAAGGCAGAGAAGCTGACGGTGGACGACGTGATCAAAGCGATGGACCTGGAGTTCAATAAGCAGCCGGGTTATGAGCCGAGACGCATCAAGTCCGAGCTTTCAACCAAAGAAGTGGCTTATTTCATGGAGCACAAGAACGAGTATCCTGGGTTGGAGGTCGTTGAAGAAAGTCAGCGACAATACAATCAGGACAGAATCGCCGTTCAGACCATCGGTTATTTGAAAGAGTTCCGCGGAATTAAGACACTGGAGAAATATAAAGAGATTGATGAGCAGAACAAGAAGCAAAAAGATCCGGGACTCATCTACACCGAGCAGGAAAAGGTTGGTGTTGATGGCCTGGAAATGATGTTCCAGGATGAGCTGCGCGGCAAGAACGGATATATCGGCATTCCGATTAATCCGCAGAACATGGCGGACGGGGTCCCAACAATGATCGCTCCGGAGAAGGGGTACAACATTCATACCACCATTCATAAGGATATCCAGAAGGTTACCCAGCAGGCGATCATGGATCAGCTGAAATGGCTTCATGCCAACCCGGTTTCCGGCAAAACCCACCCGTATGCACAAACGGGTTATGCAGTGGCCATGGAAGTCGATACCGGCAACATCGTGGCCATGGCCAGCATGCCTGATTATGATCCGAATGTGTGGGAGTTCGGGACCGAAGATTGGGAGACGGTCATGAAGTATTACGGGAACGGAACCATCTCTCCGTACAGCTCTGGGCGCTCCGGCAACAATCTGGAATCGACTGTGCTGCTCGGCTCTACGATAAAACCACTGAGTGTGTTGATTGGTTTGAACGAGAAATTATTCGGGCCCAACGACTACTACTATGATTCTGGTGCTGCATTCTTTGGTAAGGATAACTCAAGAGTTCAGAACTCCGGTGGTAAATCCTACGGGTCCCTCAACGCAAGAAAAGCGATTGAGCATTCCTCCAACGCCTTTATGGTTGATTGGATTGGGGAAAAGCTATATAACAAATATGGCTCCGAATCCGTTGGAATATGGGATAAATACATGAAGAAGTTCGGTCTGGGTGTATCCACCGAATCCGGTCTGCCGAAGGAGCATAAAGGAATTATCGAGTATACCAACATTGAGCAGGCGGGAAGTTATTTGGCGGCCATGGCATACGCTTCATTTGGCCAGTCGGGTAAATATACGACCCTTCAACTGGCGCAATATGCCAGCACACTTGCCAATCAAGGTGAGCGCATTCGGCCGCAGCTTGCGAGCAAGATCGAGGATCAAGACGGCAATGTGGTCAAGGAATTCAAACGCGAGGTGCTGAATAAAGAGGAATTCCCTCAGCAGTACTGGAATGAAGTTATTGCTGGGATGAATACCCAAGGGCTTCGGGCTTTTGAAGACTTCAAATATGATTTTGCCCGGAAAACAGGAACATCGGAGCAGGATATATATAAAAACGGAAGCCGGATTAGGGTAGAGAACGGGGTATTCATCGCATTTGCACCGCGGCAGAACCCTAAGCTGGCCGTTGCCGTCGTAATTCCGGAGGCCGGCTTTGGTTCCCAAAGTGCGGCGCCGGTGGCCCGTAAAATATTTGATGCATATGATGAAATATACGGTCTGGACGGTACGCCTCATCCTAAAACCAATAATGATGAGAACAAGGACGGCGAAACGGAGTAATAAAAGGTAACGGCAAAACGGCAGCCAACAGCCCGAATGGGTTGGCTGCCGTTTCTTTTATGCCGTCGATACGGGGGAATGTTTTGGCGCACCCTCTTTTGTGGTAAAATGTCGTTATGTTTGCTTGTGATGGATAAGGGGGTTAATTAATACCATGAATTATAAATATCGTTTGTTAGCATTGGATATGGATGGAACACTGCTTCAGGATGATCATGAGGTGTCGGAGGAAACGGTGAAGTGGATCAAGGAAGCCGTCCGTCAAGGCATCCATGTCTGTCTCTCAACAGGTCGGCCGTTTGCGGAGGCTTATCCTTATGCCAAACAGCTTGAATTGACGACACCGATGGTGACAGTGAATGGCGGTGAAGTGTGGCGTGCGCCATATGAACTGTATCGCCGCGCGCTGCTGGACAGCAAGCTGGTGGAACAAATGCATGCGCTGGCTATTGAAACCGGATCCTGGTTCTGGGCGTATTCAGTAGATAGATTATATAACTCTGAGAACTGGACAGATGATATTGCGAATCAGGAATGGCTGAAATTCGGTTATACTACGAAGGATCATGAGGTGCGTCACCGGATCCTGATGCGGCTGCAGGACATGGGCGGATTGGAGATCACGAACTCCTCTCCCATAAACCTGGAGATCAATCCGCAGGGCGTCAATAAAGCGACGGGAATCGGGCAGGTATGCGAATTGCTCGGCATCAGCATGTCCCAGGTTGTAGCGGTAGGGGACAGCCTGAACGATCTGGCCGTGATTCAGGAGGCGGGCCTTGGCGTGGCTATGGGCAATGCCCAGCAGACCGTTAAGGATGAGGCAGACCTTGTGGTTTCAAGCAACAATGAGGACGGCATCGTGGAGGTCATCAGGGATCATATTTTGATCGAAGGGTGAGATGTAGATGGACGTATTGGGCTGGATTATCGTAATTGCTCTGTTTATCATTGGTATGGCCGGAGCAATTTACCCTATTTTGCCGGGGGTTGTCGCCATTTACCTGGCGCTGTTCGTTTACGGCTGGTTTTTTACATTCGAGCATTACAATACATGGTTCTGGATCATCCAGACGATCATTCTGGTTGTGCTGTTTGTCGCCGATTATGCGGTTAACGCATGGGGAGTCAAGAAGCTGGGCGGATCCAAAGCCTCTATATGGGGCAGTACGATTGGACTCATTGTCGGCCCCTTTGTAATCCCTGCTTTCGGATTGATCATCGGTCCGTTCCTCGGTGCATTTCTGGGTGAAATGTTCGCGGGGTCAGGGCCAAGCAAATCCGCGAAGGTGGGGTTCGGCTCG
This sequence comes from Paenibacillus vortex V453, assembly GCF_000193415.1. Classification (NCBI taxonomy): domain Bacteria; kingdom Bacillati; phylum Bacillota; class Bacilli; order Caryophanales; family Paenibacillaceae; genus Paenibacillus; species Paenibacillus vortex. The sequence continues at coordinate 18,510 of NZ_ADHJ01000050.1, read as the reverse complement.
GTCATCGGATTGTTCAGCAGCATTGTAGTCAAGATCATTTTACAGCTGGCGATGATTATTATTTTCTTCATCTGGATTTTCTAATAGACGTTTGGATCGCTGTGAGAGGCGTTTTGGAGGAGAAAGAAGGGTACGGTTTTGTCAAAGAAAGAATCATTTATTAAAGGCACCATCATCCTGGCCGTTGCTGCGCTGGTGGCCCGTGTACTTGGGCTTGCGCAGCGGGTGCCACTTGAGCATATGTTGAATGATATAGGGGATGCCTCATTTACGATTGCTAATAACGTATATTTAATGCTGTTAACCGTAGCTACGGCAGGAATTCCCAGCACGCTAAGCAAAATGGTCTCGGAGCGGCATGCACTGAATAAGCCTGCCGAGGCACAGCGCGTCTATCATGCAGCGCTTATCTTTGCCGGAGCGGCCGGCGTCATCATGACGCTCCTGCTGTATTTTGGAGCACCCTTCTATGCAACAAACATAGCTAGGCAACCAGAGGCTGCAGCTGCGATACAAGCATTGGCTCCTGCCCTGCTGCTGTTCCCGGCCATCGCGATGATGCGGGGGTATTTCCAGGGACGCAACAATATGACGGCAGGCGGCATCTCTCAGATCATCGAACAGATTGCAAGGGTTTTAACTGCTATTGGTCTGGCATATGTGCTTCTGCGTCTGGGTTATGACGATACCTGGATTGCGGCAGGCGCTTCCTTTGGTGGCGTACTCGGCAGCATCGGGGCATTTGCGGTGATGCTGTACTTCACGGTAAAACTTCGCCGAAGTGACCGGGAACTCAAGCTACCGGCAGCCGACCGTTCCATTCCGCTCGGGGGAATATACAGGGATATCTTTACCCTGTCCATTCCGATTGTCTTATCATCGCTGGCAGTTCCAGCCGTCAATTTCATTGATGGTTCCATTGTTAAGCCGCTGCTTATGGGACAGATTGGTCCCGAGCAAGCAACAGCAGTACTTGCGGTGTTAGGAAACCGGGCACAGAGCGTGGCAGGAATTCCGCCGATCTTAGCGATTGCGCTGAGCACCTCACTCATTCCGATCATCTCTGCTGCCTTTGCCCGAAAGGATCAGGAGCATTTGGAACGACAAGTGACGCTTGCTATGCGTGTTGCTATATTGACGGGAATGCCGGTTGTTATCGCACTTTGCGTTGCATCTTATTCTATTAACGGCTTGCTGTTCAGTTCCCTCGGGGGAAGCGGGATTATTGGCTTTCTGACGTTTGGCACCATTTTTCAGATTACGATGATGACCACGAACTCGATTCTGCTCGGTATCGGCAAGGCCAAGCTATCAATGGTTCACGTTATGATCGGCATTGTGGTTAAACTGGCCGCAAGCTTCCTGCTTGCACCGTTGTTTGGCATTTATGGCATCATTGCAAGCACGGCTCTATGTTTCCTGGTGATCACGATGCTCAATCTGCGATCCATTAAAGCGATTGTTTCTTTCTCCATCCTGGGCAAACGCTGGACAGGCTTTGGATTGACCGTCATTGCAGCCGGCGGAATCGGCTATGGCCTGAATCAGGCCGGTATTCAATTGGTTGACGTCATGCCGGCACGACTGGCATTCCTGCTGACTTGCCTTATGGTGGGCGTAGTTGTTGTTACTGTATATCTGGTGCTGCTGGTGGTGTTTGGCGTACTGCGTCAATCCGAGCTCAGCAGTTACCCGCGCCCGTTGCAGAAGGTGTTCCGTCCGCTGATGAGACTGCAGCCTTCGCGAATGCGGGATCGGGGATAATCCAGAATTTAAGTGCAGCAGCACACAATAGAATGGGGACCATCCCAACCTCATCGGGATGGTCTCTTCCTGTTTTCATGGGAATGGATTCGCTCCGATACGTCATGCACGATGGAGGTCTTCTCAAGCGCGGCGCGATGGGCGTGGGTCATATCCGGCAGCAGTGGGCGTATTGGCTTGCGAATGTGACGGAGCATCACGCGGCCTTGATACCAATCGTACCGGGGAATGGGTTCCTGGGATTCATCCTGCCAGATCTCCTCAATATGGGGGCTGTATAGACGCCCTCCCTCCGGCAGCCACTCAGACTGGATCAGGTTGCGACTCTCGTGAGTATTATTCATAGCGGACTCAAGGGTCGGGGTAAACAATGCAGGCCAATATTCGGCCCGCGATCCCCGATGCTTGGTCGACTGCGCGAATGCTAGCACGGAGTGGAATATTTCCTCATAACCAAACAACAAAGCGTATAACGTTCTGCCCGCCTTGATCCGAATGCTCAGATCAGCAAACTTGGGGATCGTCATTCCGGCTAAAGGCCTAGTTGAGTCAGGAGGCTCTTGGGAAGCCATCATGTCCGCCTCGGGTCCGCTGACTTGTCCAAGTGGAAATACAATCTGATTCAGCCTGGCCAGCTCATGGATCCGAAAGAAAGGTTGCTCCAGAACATGCTCCAGGTAAAAAGGGTGCCTTGCCACACGTCCTTCAATATAGTTCTGCTCGTTAATGATCAGGGCAACCGTCAGCAGCGAACTCCCACGGTCCAGCCAGAACTGCTCCCAAAACGGAGTCATGAAGGCCGAAATATGGAAGTGAGGGAGCAAATGGAATAAAGGAGCTCCTTTTTTCCGACTGTGGATATAGAGAAGCAGCTGTGGATAGGCATCCTGAAAGATCAGAGCATTGCAGCGCTCGAGGAACCGGTACAGATGGTTCTTGAACTGTGAATCCGTGAGATCGGACATTAATCCACCCTTCAGATCACTCATATTCCACCCGGCATTTCGTGATACCATATGGGCCAGCAAAGCCCAGTGCAGCTCAGGATATGACTTATAGCAGTCATAATACGCTTGTGTACGGGTCACATTGCTCCGATTCGCATTCGCTGCAGCCTCCTGAATGAGAAGAATCAGCTCTTGCTCTTCCTGGGTTAGGTTATGAAGTTGATTATGACTTCGAATGCTGCTGTATCCTTCTGTAGAGGACATCAGTGAACCGGGCGGTTGAAGATAGGGATGGGAGGAGAGGATATCCTTAAGTTTCCTACGGATGGTTCTTACTGCTGCGTAATCCCATCGTAATTCATGCTTGTTGGTTGTGAGTTTTAAGGAAATTTGCCATGAGGCGAGCGTACCGGACCAAGATTCTGCAAGGGCATGCGGAATGGCGGCTGTCCACGCCCATACATCCTTTCCCCCCTTTTTATTATCTCTGGTTCCGTGCGAGTGCATTGCAGTTGTCACCTGCACTTTCTGATGAAATTCCAGGGTTTCAACATGGTAATGTCAGTATGCCTCTAAAATTTGACTTCCACTCAACATTTTGATTCACTAAGGGTGAAGGAATTCGACGTAAAGGGGAGATAATCAATGGAAAAAATCACTTCAGAAGCAGAATTTCAGGTTGCAATCCAGTCTCCGCGACTGACCGTTGCCGTATTTAAAGCAGACTGGTGCGGTGATTGCAAGTTTATCGATCCGTTCATGCCGGAGGTAGAGACTAAATTCTCGAATCAACTGACTCTGGTAGAAGTTGACGTCGATGCTGTCGGTGACGTGAGTCAGCAGCAAAATATTTTGGGAATCCCAAGTTTTGTTGCTTATTCAGACGGACGCGAGCTGGTTCGCTATGTTAACAAACTTCGCAAATCGCGAGAAGAGATTGAAGACTTCCTGCAGCGCGCTGTGGATGTATACGATACGATTCACAAGTAAAGCATGGATAATAGCACCGCCGCCTCATAGCTATATCGGGCGGCGGTGCTATTTTACATAACAAAGGGTTTGGTTGAAGAGCCAAGCGTGTCCAAGAATGATTTTCTCATTTTTGAACATTTTGTCACAATCGCTCAAGTGACCGTAGCTCCAGAATCAGGTATAATGAAATGTGGACTGTGTTCGATGCGATCCTGTAAAGGTTCCAGATAGTTAATGATTACGAGCAGCAGGTGAGATGAGTGAATGATAAACAATTAAAATGGTTGAGTTACATAACATGCATCGTTATGTTCTGTGCGACTTTTGGAGGCATGGTTGTAACGAAGACGGGCTCGGGACTCGGTTGTGGCCAAGAGTGGCCGCTGTGCAACGGGAAATTTGTTCCCGCTTACACGGTTTCCTCCATGATCGAATACTCGCACCGGGCAGTTAGCGGAATGGCGGGTTTGGCAGCTCTGGCCTCGCTTATCGCGTTCTGGAGATATAAGCGGGACCGGCGGGATCTGATGGCTTACGTCATTGGCACCTCGGTGTTTGTTGTGGTACAGGCTATTATGGGAGCCTTTGCCGTGGTCAAGCCCCAGTCGGCAGCAATCATGGCGCTGCATTTTGGATTCTCGCTGATTGCGTTTGCCAGCTCGGTTATGCTGGCTCTTGGCATGCGGCGGGTAGAACAGGCCAAGGAATCCGTTGATCGGGAGCGGCTGCCGCGGGTAACCAAAGGGTTCCGTAATTTGGTGTGGGGAACCACGTTGTACAGCTACGTCGTTGTTTATATCGGTGCATTCGTCAGCCATACCGATTCGCGGGAAGGCTGTTCGGGATGGCCGCTGTGTAACGGAGAAGTAATACCCGAGCTGACCGGTGGCGTGGGGATTGCCTTTATGCACCGCGTCGCAGCCCTTCTGCTGCTGATTGTGGTGGCTGTTATGGGGCACTTTGCTTATTGGCGTAACCGGAACAATAGGGAGATACAGATGCTAGGGATTTCGGCAGCAGTGCTCTGTCTGCTGCAGGTGTTCAGCGGTGCCCTCATCATGGCAACGATCCATAATGAGGAGGTTTATGTATTCTCCGCATTGGGGCATACACTGCTGATCTCGGCGCTGTTCGGCGTACTTTGTTATTTAAGCGTGAGAGCATGGCAGCTAGGCAAGCCGCTTGAAGCGAAATTGCAGCGGGACCAAGGTATTCCCCGCGAGAAGATTGTGTAAGTAGTAAAGGCTCATGCCTGAGCCTGATCAGATCGAAATTTTTAATAACATAGATGTACGCAAAGTCCCCGGGCCAGCAATGCAGTTCGAGGGCTTTGTTGTATAGGCTTTGCTTATAGGAAGGAGGGGAGTCGTTGATCGTTCATAATCTTCGCCAGTGGCTCGAAACGCTACGCAAGGAGAATGATCTTGCTGTCATTGATATCCCGGTAGATCCGTATTTGGTGCTGGCCGAGATTCATCGGCGCGTGATTGATGAGGGAGGGCCGGCCTTGCTCTTCACTAATGTGAAAGGCACGCCCTTCCCTGTGGCTACGAATTTGTTCGGCACGCCGCGCAGAGTCGATATGGCCTTTGGGCCCCGGCCCGAGCAAATGATGAAATCGCTGATCGGTGCTGCGGAGACATTGCTTCCACCAACCTTTTCAGCGCTGTGGAATGAACGGGGGCTGCTTAAGGACATTTTAAAGGTAGGCATGAAATCAGTTCCGCAGCATGAAGCGCCTGTGATGGCAATAAAAGTGACGGAGAATCCGCTGAAGGATCTGCCGCGGCTGACCAGCTGGCAGGATGACGGCGGACCTTTTGTTACACTGCCGCTTGTATACACGGAGAGCCCATCCAAACCGAAGGATCATAATCTGGGCATGTACCGGCTTCAGATTTACGATGACAACAAGGCGGGTATACACTGGCAGATCCATAAAGGTGGCGGTTTCCATTATGCTGAAGCAGAGCAGCAGAATCAGGCGCTTCCGGTCTCAGTATTTCTAGGTGGACCCCCAGCTCTGATTGCCTCTGCGATTGCACCGGTTCCGGAGCATTTGCCGGAATTGCTCCTGGCCTCCCTCATTCTTGGCGGGAAATTGCCAATGACCGACAACCCGCTGGGAGGACATCGCATTCCGGCAGAGGCGGAATTTGCGATTAGCGGTGTGGTGCCACCGCATGAACGCCGTCTGGAAGGCCCTTTTGGGGACCACTACGGTTATTATTCCCTTGCCCATGATTTCCCGGTCCTGCATGTGAAGCATATGTGGCATCGCAAGGAGGCGATATATCCGGCTACTATCGTCGGTAAACCGCGGCAGGAGGACTATTACCTGGGTGAATTCCTCCAACGGCTGCTCTCCCCGGCATTCCCGATGGTTATGCCATCGGTACGCTCCTTGTGGACTTATGCGGAAACCGGCTTCCATGCCTTAACCGCAGCTGTCGTACGGGAGAGCTATTCCCGTGAGGCGCTTGTGTCCGCATTCCGAATTTTGGGCGAAGGGCAGTTGTCACTAACCAAAATGCTGCTCCTGACCAACCGTCCGCTCGATCTGTCCGATTTTCGTGAAACATTGGAAGCGGTATTGGAACGGTTTAATCCGGCATCAGATTTGTTTATATTTAATAAAACGTCCCATGATACCTTGGACTATACGGGGAATAAGCTCAATCATGGCAGTAAGGCCGTGCTCATGGGTATCGGTCGGCCAATTCGTGAGCTGCCGCGCAGTTATACCGAAGGTGAAATTCCGGGCATATCTCAAATGGCTCCATACTGTGGGGGTTGTCTGGTCGTTTCGGGGGCATCCTATGAGAACGATCCCGGACTGGCCCAGCAAGTGATGGGGTATTTAAAAGCACGGGATACCGCATGGCCGTTGGTGATTGTGGTTGATGATGCCGAAGCGGCAGCGGCCACACAAACCTCATTCCTGTGGACGGTTTTCACCCGCTTCAATCCGGCAACGGATATTCATGCGGCAGCTGATATCCAGCATCATCATCTATCCTATAAACTTCCGCTGGTTATTGATGCACGAATGAAACCGGGATATCCGGAGGAGCTGTCCCCGCGAGAAGATATCGTGCAGACGGTGGATGCTCGCTGGAGCGATTATTTTGGCAAATAGCAATTCATGAAAGAAGGTTAATCTGACGACGCGAGGGGGTACCGCCATGCTGCGAATGTTACTCGGGGAACAGCCCCGACACAACAATGGCTTGCTTGAGGAGGCCATCGAATCGATGGTCAAGACAACCCGGCTGCTGCAAAAGGAAATGGAGAAACATCAGGATCCAACGCATGATTTTCGCAAGCTTGAGATTTGGACCCGCGGATTGATTGTATCCCTTGATGAGCTGGAGCAGAGCTGGAATGCGGCCAAGCATTTCAGTCAGTCGGTTAAATCGGGTTATATCGATGATATGTCAATTCAGGAGCAGGGCGAGTATCAAAGGTATGTGTATTTTTACAAAAACGGATTTATTCGCGTATTCTCCATCCTTGACAAGCTGGGTACGGTGCTTAATGAGCTGTATGATCTCCACACCTCGAAGGTTAAGGCTCATTTCTCCTACTTTACGGCACTGCGGCAGTTCAAGTTTCTAAAGGCACACGGTGAGCTGGCGTCAGAGCTTGAGGCGATCAAGGAACGCTATAAAATACCGCTGAACACACTTCGGAAACGCCGCAACGCTGAGATCCACTATATGAATTCAGAGATGCAGGATGATCTGTGGCAGCGCCATCAGGGACTGTCGGATAAAATCGAGCTGGAGGATATCGACCAGCACCTCGAGGATCTTAAGCAGGGTGTAGATATGGTATGCCGAAGCTTGGCTGCCTCGTATCGATATACTAATCGGATCTGGGCGGAAAAAGGAGTGCGGGTTTAGGCACAAAATCGCCATGAAATTCCTTTTGACAAAAACCTGAAAAGAATCTATACTAACTATTGCATTCATTAAATGTTATTAAATCAGATCAAATTAATTGGAAAAATTTCATATCGATGTTTTCTTATCGAGAGAGGCGGAGGGACAGGCCCGATGAAGCCCGGCAACCGGCTCCAGCGTATATCGCGTAACGCGATGACGGATGGAGTGACATGGTGCTAATTCCTTCAAAGCTGCAGGATCATCCTATGGCTTTGACAGATGAGAAAAGGCGTTGACTTTTACGTAAAGAGAGCCCTTTTTGATTCTACAAAAAGAGGCTCTTTTATTTTGGGTAAATAGATATGAGGCTATGGAAAAAGGAGGATTATCGGATTGATTGAGCTCAAGCAATTGACGAAGCAGTACGGAAAAGCCCGAACGCTAACCACAGCCTTGTCCGAATTGGATTTGTCGATTGAAAAAGGAGAAATCTTCGGTGTGATCGGACACTCCGGCGCAGGTAAAAGTACATTGATCCGTTGTATCAATTTGTTGGAACGTCCCACCTCCGGCGAGGTGTGGGTTAACGGTAAGAATTTGACACTGCTCGGCAAGAAGCAGCTTCAAGCAGAGCGTCGCAAAATCGGGATGATCTTTCAGCACTTTAACCTGCTGTCATCCGCAACGGTTTACGATAATATTGCCTTTCCGCTGCGGCTGATCAAGACGCCGAAGGCTGAGATGGAACGCAAAGTATCCGAGCTGTTGGCCTTGGTTGGCTTGGAGGCTCACCGGGACAAGTATCCGTCCCAGCTGTCAGGAGGGCAAAAGCAGAGGGTCGGCATAGCCAGAGCGTTGGCAAGCGATCCGGAGGTTCTGCTGTGTGATGAGGCCACTTCAGCGCTGGATCCGCAGACCACGGATTCGATCCTGCGCCTGCTGCTGGATATTAACAAGAAATTTCATCTCACGATTGTGTTGATCACCCATGAGATGCATGTCATCCAGAGCATATGTGATCGGGTGGCCGTTATTCATCAGGGCGGCATTGTGGAGCAGGGGCCGGTGACGGAAGTGTTCCTGAAACCTAAACATGAGGTGACGCAGGAATTCATCCGTCAAGAATTGGACAGCGGAGAAGCGCTCCGGCTGGCCATGCAGGGTCAGGCGAACAGCTCTTCCCAAGCGGTGCAAATTACGTTCCTGGGATCGAAAACGTACGATTCCATTCTATCCCATACCGTTCATGAGACGGGCGTGAATTTTGCGATTCTGCAGGGCACGATCTCCACGATCAAGGAAACACCGTATGGTCAGCTCATCGTACGCTTCGAAGGGGAAGAGAGAGCCATCGAAGAGACGATTCGGAAGCTGCTTCAACAAGGATTAGACGTGGAGGTGATTCATTAATGTTGGAGCTCGATTTTACCCAGATCGACTGGAAAGAAATCGGTACGGCAACATTGGATACCCTGCGAATGCTGGGGGCTTCGGCTTTGTTCAGCTTCATTATCGGGCTGCCGGTTGGCGTGCTGCTGTATATGGCTGCAAGATCCACATCGGGCTTGGTGCGCTTCGGATATTCGATCCTGTCGTTCATTGTGAACATCCTGCGTTCGGTTCCGTTCATCATCCTGATCGTTGCGATGATCCCGATTACGAAGTCGCTTGTGGGTGTATCGTACGGCGTCCTGGGAACCATTCCGCCGCTCGTTGTGGGGGCAGCACCGTTCTTCGCCAGACTGGTGGAGACGGCCCTGAATGAAGTGGACAAAGGCGTCATTGAAGCCGCTCATGCCATGGGCTCCTCGACAAGCCAAATCGTGTGGAGGGTGCTTCTTCCAGAGGCTCGTCCGGGTTTGCTGGCGGGCATGACCATCACGATTGTGACCCTGGTATCCTATACGGCGATGTCGGGTCAGGTCGGCGGCGGCGGTTTAGGGGATTTGGCCATCAAGTACGGCTATTACCGTTATGAGACGGAGATCATGATTCTGGCCGTTGTGTTAATGATTGTGCTGGTGCAGCTGCTGCAAATGGCAGGGGACCGCCTGGTACGGCATTTTACAAGAAAATAACGGGATTGGTAAAGCATCAAGGCAGACATTATATAGATAATACATTTTCGGAGGGAGAGTTTAAGAATGAAAAAATGGACATTGGCACTCATCAGTTTGACTTTGGTTGCGGTGCTGGCTGCATGCGGCAGCAAGCCTGCGGATAACGCTTCGGAGCCAGGGGGAACAACGGGAGGCAGCGGTCAAGAGACCGTAACCTTGAAAGTAGGGGCTTCGCCTGCACCACATGCGAAAATTCTGGAGCATATCAAACCTGCGCTTGAAAAAGAGGGCGTGAACCTGGAAATCGTGGAGTTCACCGATTATGTTCTGCCGAATACGCAAGTAGATTCCAAAGAAATCGATGCGAATTTCTTCCAACACAAGCCTTACCTGGATAATGAAATCAAGGAACGCGGCTTGAGCTTGGAATCGGTGATTGCGGTACACGTTGAACCGCTGGGTGCTTACTCCAGAACGATTAAGTCTGCGGATGAGTTGAAGGATGGAGCCGTTGTAGCAATCCCTAGCGACCCATCGAACGCTGGTCGTGCATTGTCCCTGTTGTCCAAGAACGGCGTAATTAAGCTGCAGGATGAGACGAAGCTTGAAGCTACCGCCAAGGATATCGTGGAAAATCCGAAGAACCTGCAATTCAAGGAAGTTGAAGCCGCCATGCTGCCGCGTATGCTGGATGAGCTGGATCTGGCTGTCATCAACACGAACTATGCGCTTGAAGCGGGACTCGACCCAACGAAGGATGCTCTCTTTATCGAGGACAAAGAGAACCCTTATGCAAACTTGCTGGTAGCCCGTCCGGATAATAAGGATTCCGATGCCATTCAAAAATTGGCGAAGGCACTGACTTCCGAGGACGTGAAGACTTTTATTGAAGAAGAGTACAAAGGTGCCGTCATTCCGGCATTCTAATGGATCATAGCAGGTATCTGCTGTATCCATGAATAGAGGGGCATTATTCGAAAAGACCTGCGGGTCTATCGGGTAGGCCCCTTTTTTTGTTTACCTTAGTCGCTGCCCCCCACAAGTTGTGAGGTTGGATCAAATCTTTTATACTGAAGGAAGGATATCCATCTGAGGAGGGAAAGCCTTGAAGGGAAAAGTGGCGCTGGTTACAGGCAGTGCGACAGGTTTAGGAAAAATGACTGCTCTGTCGTTAGCGCGGCAGGGATGTAATATGGCTATAAATTATGTAAACAGCAAGGATGAGGCAGAATCCCTTTCTCGTGAAATTGAAGGACTTGGCGTCAAGTCGATAGCGATTAAAGCTGATATCGCCAGCGAGTTGGAGCTGTATTCTCTGGTGGACCAAACGGAAGACCGTCTTGGCAGCGTCGATATCCTGGTGAATAACGCAGGCCCTTTCATTCGGGAGCGCCGCCTGTTCTCGGAGTATACCCGCGACGAAATTGTACATATGGTCAATGGCAACCTAACCGGTGTCATGCTGCTGGACCATCGCGTTCTACCTGCCATGCGTGCGAAAAAATGGGGCCGGATCATCCATTTCGGCTTCGGGCATGCCGGCGAAGCACGAGCGTGGCCTCAACGCGCAGCCTATGCGGCTGCCAAAGTGGGCCTTGTTTCGTTTACCAAGACGCTTGCGGTGGAGGAAGCGCCATATGGAATCACGGTCAATATGATCTGCCCTGGAGATATACGCGGTGCAAACAAGGAGAAGTCCATTGATGAGGTGTCAGGTATTCAAGACGGTCTGACACCGCGCGGACGATCGGGAAGCGGGGAGGACATCGCCAGGGTAATCGAATATTTATGTCTGGATCAATCGGATTTCATTACCGGCAATATTATGGACATTTCCGGCGGACTGGACCCGATCCGGCCGTTAATCAAACCGGAATAGGATCTCATTATATTCTCTCAAAAAAAAGAGTCTTGGTTCCGTAAGGAAACCAAGACTCTTTATAGTTAAAGAAGATTTAGAATACTTGAACTACTTCTTGAATGCCTTCTACTTCTTCAACCAGGGCGCGTTCAATCCCTGCCTTCAGAGTAATGGTGGAGCTTGGGCAGCTGCCGCATGCACCCATCAATTTCAGCTTAACGATGCCGTCTTCAACGTCGACCAATTCCACGTCACCGCCGTCGCGCTGCAGGAACGGACGAAGTTTATCAAGCACTTCAGCCACTTCATCATATACAGTGGTTTGCGTGTTTTCACTCATCTTGTTCAACTCCTTTCCTCCCTATATTATAGTACATAAACCGGCAAATTAAAATGCCAATCTTAAGGCGGGTTGAATAACAATGTCCATCATGATTGAGTTTTGTACAAGTAATTCCTATTTCGGCACGGATAAAGTTTTACAACCGCTTGAAGCCAGGTTTGATTGTCAAGTCATTGAATATGGCTGCCTGACAAGCTGCGGCCAGTGCTATTTGACGCCCTTCGCCTATGTCGATGGCGACTGGATGGAAGCCCCCACGGCTGAAGCGCTGCTTGAGGCCGTAGTGCGCAAGTTGGAGAGCCTAGAGCCCAATCGGAGGAGCAAGGCTGAGCTGCAGTTTTTCCATGCGCGACTCGTCATATTTCAGACTAGTAGTGGCGCTTGGATTTCCAGAGTACACCGCTCTTCAATATTCTTGGCACTCGGCCCATAACCGAAGTGCTGCCCATCAGGCCAAAGCCTGCATGCTTGCCAAGGGAACCCAGCGTTCCCTTCAGCTTCAGCGGAGATACCTTAGGCGTATCCTCACGCCAAACCGCTTTCAAGACATGTCCCACTTGCTCGGCTTGAGCTCCGGCCGCTTGGGCACTCGGGACGAACGGAAGGCTGGCGCAGTCGCCGATGACATACACTTCCGGATGGGAAGGAACCTGGTACCACTCGTTTAGCAGAATGCGCCCGCTGCGGTCTTTTGGCAGATCGAGATCCTGCACGACTTTTACAGGCTGGATGCCAGCCGTCCAAACAGCCAGATCGGTTGCGATAGGCACATCGAGATTGTACACGGCGTCCTTCTCAACCCGGGATACGGAAACGCCGCTGTGGATATCCACGTGATGCTCCTCAAACCAGCGTTGAATATAAGCAGACAAACGGTTAGGAAAAGAAGAAAGAACGCGTTGTCCCCGGTCCAGTATGGCGATATTAAGGTCAGGTCGGCTTTCACGAAGATCGGCAGCGAGTTCGATGCCGCTTAAGCCTCCGCCAATGATATGAACTTGACCGTAAGGTCGCAGGTTGTTCAGGTTCAAATAGGTTTCCCGGGATGCAGAGAAAGATTGCAGGCTGAACGTAAATTCCTCAGCGCCCGGTACACCATGATAACGGTCCGTACATCCCAGGGCAATGGCGAGCTGATCGTACTCCACAGGATCGTTGTTTGTCAGGTTAACAAGCTTCTTCTCAAGGTCAACGGATGTAACTTCACCGTATAGAATATGGAGCCGATTATACACTGGAAATTTCACACGAACGGCGGTATCGGCCACTGTGCCTGCTGCCAGCGCGTAATATTCGGTTTTGAGTCCTTGATATGGCATGCGGTCGATGAGCACGACCTCCACGTCTGGAGGAAGATAGCCGCTGAATAATTCCTGAATTAAGGCAAGACCACCATAGCCTCCACCGAGAATGACGAGCTTTTTCATAAATTTCTTCCTTTCTCAAGAGATAAGAAGGTGAGTGGATGTTCGCAAGAAAAACGCCGCTAAAAGCGGCTTAGGGTACCCACGCTATAATATCTCTTTAACCTGTTTTCCGTTTTTTGGAACGTCTGCTTGTATTCATCGCTGCTGATAAGGGTTATTCGTAAACCTTGATCTCGTTGTAGAATGTATCTCTTTCAACCGGAATGCGGCCAGCGCCTTTGATAAGCCACACAAGCTCTTTGCGTGTCAATCCCTCCGGTGTTAAAGCTCCTGCAGCATGGCTGATGCGTTCCTTCAGGATGGTACCATGCACATCGGAAGCGCCAAAGCTGAGCGCCACTTGAGTCAACTGTGCTCCGATATTAATGAAATAGGCCTTGATGTGGTCGATATTATCGAGCATCAAGCGGCTGATGGCAATGGTTTTGAGATCCTCGTAAGCCGAGTTCCGGCGCATAATGCCCGCATTTTTATTCTTAGGCTGCATGGACAGTGGAATAAATACCATGAATCCATTGGTTTCATCCTGCAGATCCCGGATTTGCAGCATATGGCGGATACGGTCCTCATGGCTCTCGATAGATCCGTACAACATGGTTGTATGGGTCTTCATGCCAAGCTTGTGTGCAGTACGGTGAACATCGAGATACTGATCCACATTGGCTTTATCCACCTTCATCTTCTGACGGTATTGGTCCGATAAAATCTCGGCACCGCCGCCTGTCAAGGATTGCAGACCGGCCTTCTGCAGTTCCTGCAGCACTTCCTTCGTGCTAAGCCCGCTGATTCGGGTGAAGAACTCGATCTCTGCCGCGGTGTAGGCTTTCAGGGTCACTTCCGGGAAACGTTCGCTCAATGCCTTCAGGGAATCTACGTAGTACTGGAAAGGCACATGATTATTATGTCCGCCAACGATGTGGAATTCTCGAACTCCTGGATGAATATGCTGTTCCACATATTCAATCATCTCAGCACCGGATAGGGTATAGGAGCCTTCCTCGCCTTGATCCTTCCGGAAATTACAAAACGCACAGTGGGATTCGCATACATTCGTGAAATAGAGACTCATGTTCTCGATGAAGTATACTTTTTTCCCGTTCTTGCGCAGGTTTGCCTCATTAGCCAGCTGCCCGAGGGTCAGCAGGTCATCGGTTTGGTACAAATACACACCGTCTTCGAGATTCAGGCGTTCGCCGCTTCGGACTTTGGCAACGATTTCGGCCATTCTCTGATCGGTAAAGGGTGTTACAATCGTGGACATGTTCAATCCTCCTGTTCACACTTGATCTGTCTGAACATTCAGCAGCCAAGTGATCATAAAGTGGATCACTCCCCGTAGGGAACGGTCCGTCTATAATGGTATAACTGCTGCATCCATAATGGGCTGAATAATTAATGGAGTTTGTGAAAAAATATACAACTGTGGACCAGCCATAACCTTTGCCGCATTTAAGCCGGGGGATGTGACAATTATCCAACAGTTGCCGCCCATGTTCCTTCCCTATTATAAACCTGACCCCTCGGGGTAGCAATACAAATAGAGGAATTGAAAACAGGTAATTGTTCATATGGCAAAATGACCATCATAAGAACCTTGAGCGAATTCGCGAAGAGGAGTATACTTAAAGGGTGAACGAAAAGGAGGGTGACCTATGATAACAATCAGCGAAACGGCTGCAGAACGGTTGAAAGAAATGCTTGCTGAACAGGAAACGCCCAATATGTTCCTTCGATTGGGTGTCACTGCCGGCGGTTGCAGTGGTTTTTCATATGCAATGGGCTTTGATGACAGTGAAACGGAAGCAGACGTATATATGGACTTGCAGGATATGAAGGTGGTCGTTGAGAAGGACGACCTGAAATACCTGAACGGTCTTGAGATTGATTTTGAAGAATCCGGCATGACCGGAGGCTTCACCATTCACAACCCGAATGCTACGGTTACTTGCGGCTGCGGTTCGTCGTTCCGCACGCGAGAAGACGCAGGCAAACCGAGCGAGGAGCCTTGTTAAGAAGCGGGTTTTCAGCGTTGACGGTTCCGGATGTGCCTTGCGGAAGCATAGGCGCCATGATTGTGGATCACGGCCTTTATGACGGTAAATAACCGTTATGGAGGTCGTTTTTTATGTCTTTAAAAAAGCGCACGAAACGAATCAATATTGATAAGAGTTATTCGCAATTAACGTTTAAGCAAGCGCTCGACATGGCAATCAGGAACATGGGTTACTCACAATGTCTATGTTTGGGGAGAAAACAATGCTGGGTTTGACTATGATGCGATTCAGGACATAACTGGTGAAGGCGAACTATTGTTATGGAGTACAATCGAAATATATTAAGTGAAAATGACCGACTACCTACTATGGGTAGTCGGTTTCTTAAAGTTCATTAAGATAAAGCTAACAGATAACAACACGATTATAATCCACGTATATCTATATACTCCATTTCCTCCAGAGAAATAAAGAGCCACAGGTATCAACCAAACTATAGAAATTAGCATGAGTCCTCTTCTACGTGCTATGGCTGAAAAAACTGCCAAACAACCAGGGATAAATAACATAAAGAGTAAGATCGTAATAGTACCCCAATTCAACATTTCGGTAGGGTTGAAAAAACAAACGATAATATAAATCACAACGCTACACAATCCTCCGCAAACTCCTAGCAACTTATCAATAAACATTATCTTCCTCCCCTCTTGAGGTATAAGGACCTTCTTCCATTCTAATTGATATTATTTCACAGATCAGTATAAATTTATAATTTTTAATTTTCACTATTGTTCACTATACCTTTGCTTCGGCAAAGAATTACGTGTCCTGTATCTCTCATCCGATCCTTAGTTCGTGTAGTTTTAACGACTTATGATTATTAGGTTTCCCCTCGTTGTATGACTGAATCAACACTCCAATGCACATTTTTCTCCTAGATCGAAACATCGTTCCGTAAGCCGCCGGGATCAAGCAAATTATACTGCCTAACGAAGTATCTTGCTTGTTCTGATCGTTTCTCTTCCGGTTCTTGGATTGAGCACGTTTACGCAGCGTTACAAATAGTCGGAATATTGCGGTCCTAACGACACGGACGACATTAGCAGATTACGGTCGAAAATGAGCGGATCTACGGAAGGGCGATTTATACGTTGTGATTTATTGTGAGTTTGCGCAATTTTCCTGCCGCATGCCTCTGACGCGTGACCCCTCCGAAATCTCATAGTTTGTTTTTTCATGGATTCTCCCCCATTCTTATTGTTTAGGGTAAACATAAGCGTTTACACCATTAATATCATCTGGTTGAGGTTTAACTATTTTATTTCGATCTCTAAGCTGATTCATTAGTACATCGCCTGATCTGAGGTCACCTATATGCAATGCATGGCCCAATTCATGAGCGAATATACTCTGAGCAACATTCCAAAAATCCTTCCCTAGAGTTGTTTGATTAACTACTGCAGTTTGGTTGATCCAAATCTGAAATTGAGAAGCTTGACCATGTCTATCTAAAAACTGTGGCGTGTAGCTTCCAAAAATTTGAGTATCGGATAAATTACCCATTATAACAGTATTATCAGCGTTAGCATCTCGGCTAATATACACTTTAGTAGAAGCCGCATTTCAAGAAGCCGCAGCGCTGATGAGGGCCGATTCATACTGTGAAGGTAAACCCTGGGGGGGCAAACCTTATACTTGGTGACAAATACCCAGTTTTTAAAGATACGTAAGCGTATACACTTGAGGAGAACAATAATACTAACGAAATAATAGCTGTTAAGATTAATGACGTTTTCTTTTTTAACATTTTATACCTCCTGTGTTTTCAGTGGACTCTTTTTGAGGCAATTGTAATTGAGAAGGGTGATGAAACCATTACGGTAACATCCTATGAGAATAGGACCGCTGCAACGTTTCTCGTCGCAGCGGTCTTTTTTTGTGTAACACCTGCCGCTTCCTACATAATATATAGATGAAGAAGAAACTCAGGCCATAATTCAGAGGCACATAACAAAAAAATGCAGCCCGCCCGACATAGAGGTGGTAAGCTGCATTTTTTTATGTTCTCCTTAACCGATCATACCGGGAAGAAGAAGGTGTCGTTCAGCATCAGCACAATCATACCGGCTGCCACAAGCGAAAAGACGATACAGCCCGCTCCGAGTACCCGGCGCTTGTCTTTGATGAACTTGAAGCCCATGACAAAGATAAGAACGGTGATGGCTGCAAGGGCAACGGACATGCCGACAATGGCAATCCAGTACAATACTTCAAACAACTCTGCCAAGGTGACAAAGCCTCCTTTATCGTTATCCAAGCGTGATGGATTTATTACGGACAAAGCTCTTTTCTTACTATACGATAGATCACATCATTTGGAAAGGGAAGCCATCGCGACAACACCGGATAGACAAATTATTAGGCATACTCTCACGGACAATCATCCAAGAAAAAGCGCGGATACGGGAATAGAATAACGTATGTCATGAATAAAAGGAGGCGAAAGCAGCATGGCGGGAAGACAGCTGGCCAGCAAGTGGCTAAAGACGGAGGCACTGCTGACCGATCCGCAGGTTGCTCCCTACATTCCGGCTACCGAGTCGTATGGAGGGGATACCCTGGTCTCAATGCTGGCGGAACACGAAATGGTCGTGATCAAGCCGATTGTAGGTACCGGTGGTAACGGAGTCATCCGAATACAGAAAGACGGGACGGGGTACCTGGTAACCCATAAGAGACGTACGGTTCATGCAGATACATTGAATTCCCTGTTGCAGGTACTGGGCAGAATGAAACTGAAACGGCGTTACATGATTCAGCAGGGTATTCATTTGGCTAAAATCCATGGGCGTCCACTGGATTACCGGGTGAAGGTGGTTAAGGAGAGAGGGAGATGGGAGTTCAGAGCAATGCTTGGGCGGCTCGCCAGCCCGGGGCTGTTTGTTACGAATATTTGCAAAGGGGGAACGCTGCTTCGGTGTCGCCACGCGCTTCGGTTGTCGCTGCCCCATATCAATGCAAGGGAAAAGCGAAATGAAATGCGTCGTATAACCAGGCAGTGTATTTCAATAATGGAATCACGCTTTCCGGGAATCGGGGAACTGGGGTTTGATTATGGTCTGGACAACGAAGGGAAGATTTGGATTTTGGAAGTTAATACAAGACCAAGCTGATTTTTTGTTCGTTATTCCCCCTGATATTCGTTTATATGATTTTTTAATAGGGTAATTGAGCATTTTGCATAATTCGAAAATT
>NZ_ADHJ01000051.1:0-417 GCF_000193415.1 Paenibacillus vortex V453 | reverse complement strand
ACAGGTTCGAGTCCTGTTCGGGGAGCCATACGGAGAGGTGTCCGAGTTGGCCGAAGGAGCACGATTGGAAATCGTGTAGGCGCCAAAAGCGTCTCGAGGGTTCGAATCCCTCTCTCTCCGCCACTATTATTTCAAGCAAGGCCCGTTGGTCAAGGGGTTAAGACACCTCCCTTTCACGGAGGTAACAGGGGTTCGAATCCCCTACGGGTCACCATTATGTTCAAAAAAACACTTGCTTCTTGTGCCGAAATTTGGTACGATAAAGGTCGATTTTGTTACGGAGGCTTAGCTCAGCTGGGAGAGCATCTGCCTTACAAGCAGAGGGTCGGGGGTTCGAACCCCTCAGCCTCCACCATATATACACCTTTTAATGACGCGGGGTGGAGCAGTTCGGTAGCTCGTCGGGCTCATAACCCG
>NZ_ADHJ01000052.1:0-19062 GCF_000193415.1 Paenibacillus vortex V453 | reverse complement strand
GCGGCCTGCTGCTGTGCCGCTGGCGGCACAGCGCGGGGCCCCGGCCGGCGATATGCCGCGTCCGGGGCATCGCTGGCGGCGGCGCTGCTCGTCGCCGCCGCAGGCGTGCTGATCCTGCTGCAGGTGCAGGATCGGGCACTTGGCGGCGCGGCAACGCTTAGCGCGCGCCGCCTCATGTACAGCGACGCGTGGCAGCTGGCCCGGTCGTCGCTGTGGCTGGGACGGGGAGGGGAGACGTGGCGCCAATCGTACCTTGCCATTCAGTCCCAGCCTTATGTCGGAGCCGAGGTGCACAGCGGATATATTGATATTTTGCTGGACACAGGTTTCATCGGATTGGGACTCGTCCTTATTCTGCTGATCTTTGTTCTGACCAAGCTCATGCAGGCAAACCCCCGAGCCATGCCCACGGCCATCGTGCTGATCGCGCATGCGGCAGTGGATTTTGACTGGAGCTTTGGACTTGTGTGGCTGCTGCTGCTGTGGATCGCAGCGATCGGGTTGGCTGAAGGCATCTCCGGCCAGGAGCCCTGGCATGGACATACTGCAGCGCAAAGGCGCTGGCAATTCAAGCTGGCGGTACCACTGCTAGCGGTCGTCCGGGAAGGAAAACAGGCCCATCCGGCTTGGAGGCTGCTCAGTCTGACAGCCATCCTGATGCTGCTGGGCTGGACTGTTCTCGCAGCTTCCTTGGGCATCAGCGAAGTCAACCGCCGTGCTGCTGCATCGGCTTCAGACGGAGGGCAGATCGCGCTGCTCCAATCCGCATTAAAGTGGAATCCTGCCAACACGAGTGCAGCAATGAGCTTGTCCGATCGGCTGCAGCCCAATCAGCGAATCCCGCTGCTGAAGAGGAGTATGGTCTATGCACCCGAACACCCGGGGCTTAGCTGGAGGCTGGCAGAAGCGTATTCCCTTCGAGGCGAATCAAAGGCAGCGGCGGCTTGGTATGACAGGAGCCTAACCCTGGACCGCTTCAATGCAGTTAAGCAAACCCGAGCCGTGCTGAAGCTGGCCTCCCTCGCGGATTGGCACCATACGGCAGGAGAGCAGGCCGAATCGATCCAAGCAGCTCGGTCTGCTCTGGCCATCCTACAGCGCTATCGTTCTCTTGCCGGAGGACTTCATGACATCACCCATCTTCGAAATGATCGGGAGTTTTATCTCACCATGCTTGCGAACCGACAAGCGAAGCGTCTGGAGAACAGGCTCGGTCTAGGACATAAACGCTTAAGTTCTCCAGGCCAACGATTGTGAAATCATGAGTCGAAGGATGCCGCTTCCTTGTTTCGCTTAGGGTTTCATGTCAACTGAAGGCAGCGGGGGCTACCCGCCAAAAGCATCCCGGAACGCGGAAGCCAACTGGCGTTCCGGGACCGTCCCATAACTCTGCCAGCTCACTGCACACCTCTTTTTCCCACCACTCGCACAGCAGCTTTTTGTTGCTATGGTTATCGTGGATCCAGATCAGGTTGCCAATTACCTTCCGGTAATACAATTCTTCTCCTTGCTTCAGGCTTTCCGGGGGAATGTACAGCTTGAGGCGTTTGGTCGTTCGGTATAATTCTTTGCTGCAGGCCCGCCTGATACCGCGGGGGGAGGGGGGCTTGCTGCCGGGTTGTTTGGCATGGGGAGAATGCATACGTGACTCACTCCTTTGCTTCACCATATGTCCTGAAACGGGCGGAAGTCACTGTGCCGCCTATAAATGGGCGCAGTAGAAGGCATGTCCCGGGCTGTGTTAGAATAGGCTAGTATAAGAAATCAACGCAGTAGGAAAGCGGGGGACGGGCGTGGAATTCTTTTACGAGGCTGTCGGTCAATTGTTTGCATGGATCCAGCAATTGGGTTATTTCGGCATCATGCTCGGCTTGATGGTAGAGGTCATCCCGAGCGAGATCGTATTGGCATATGGGGGATATCTGGTTTCCTTGGGCGAGGTTCATTTTCTGGGGGCCATGCTCTTCGGTACCATTGGCGGCGTATTAGCACAGTTGTTTATTTATTGGATCGGCCGTTACGGCGGAAGACCCTTCTTGGAGAAGTACGGGAAGTACATATTGATTAAGAAGAAGCATATTGATTACGCCGAGGAGTGGTTTGGCAAGTACGGCACGGGCGTTATTTTTACGGCCCGGTTTGTACCTGTTGTTAGGCACGCTATATCGATTCCGGCCGGCATATCCAAGATGAATGTAGGCCGATTTACGCTTCTGACCACATTAGCCGTAATTCCGTGGACGGCATTATTTTTATACCTTGGCTTGCTTCTGGGAGACCAGTGGGAGCACATCGATGAGAAGGCAGGGCCATACGTGCAGGAAATTCTGCTGGGGGCACTGGCCGTCATGATTCTTTATTTTTTGATAAAATGGATAAAATCAGCGAAGGCGAGGTCGTAACGAATGAGTATGAATATGGCAAATCATTTGGGAACAGGCATATCTCCTCAACAGTTTATGGATGGCATGCAGAAGAATCAGGACACCTTCAAGGCAGGGTATGAACAGTTTGCCTGGGAGAATGAAGAGGACAAGGAGTTTTTCGAGAGTCTGAATTTCCGCGATGACCTGCGGGTCCTTATTCTGGCAGCGGATTGGTGCGGTGATGTTGCGCGTAATATTCCTGTGGTGTTCCGTGCGATGGAGACGGCGGGAATCGAGACCGAAGTGCTTATTATGGAAGAAAACCTGGATGTGATGGATGAGTTTCTAACCATGGGTGGGCGCTCGGTGCCGGTTGTTATTATTTCCGATACCGGTGGTCATGTTCTCGGCACATGGGGACCGCGTCCGGCACACGTACAGAAGTTCATGATTCAGTTCAAGCAGGACAACCCGGATCGTGAAGCACCGGATTATCAGGATAACCTTGCCGCAGCACGTCAGAGCATCATTCAAGCCTATGGAGAAGGGTACGAGGTTCACGCTGCTATTATTAAGGAATTGCGCGAACTGATCTCGGGATTCTAATCATGACACTTCATATTGAAACCTTCAATTTAGGACCGCTTCAGACAAACGCCTACCTGCTGACAGGCCCCGTGGAAGGCAAAGCGGTTATTATCGACCCGGGGATGAACCCGGGTCCCTTGCTTAAGCGGATTGCCGATTTGGAGATTGAAGCCATCCTGCTGACGCATGCACATTTCGACCATATGGGCGGCGTCGAGGAAATCCGCAAGCTAAAGGGCTGTCCCGTCTATCTGCATTCCATTGAGAGCGATTGGCTGACCAATCCGAAGCTTAACGGCTCATTGATGTGGCCGCAGGTGAGTGCGCCGTTGTCAACCGAACCGGCGGAGTTTGATTTGGCGGACGGACTGGAGCTGCAGTTGGTTGGACATACGTTCAAGGTCTATCATACGCCGGGTCATTCCCCGGGTTCCGTCAGTTTTCGGAGTGGAAACGATCTCTTCTCGGGCGATGTGCTGTTCCGTTTAGGTGTGGGACGCACGGATCTTCCGGGCGGCCGTGAGCGCGATTTAGTGGACTCCATTCAAAATACGCTGTATACATTCCCTGATGAGGTCGTTGTTTACCCTGGACATGGACCAAGGACAACCATGGGCTATGAAAAGCAGCGGAACCCCTACGTCTCCGCGAGTCGGTGAGGATAACATCCGACAAAAACCGGGAATATTTGTCTGGACAAGTTAAGACAAGATTGATACAATACGGTTAATTAAATGTTACCCATTGCGAAGCACGCAGACTGTGGAATTTATCCCGGTTTGCGTTCTTTTATTTTATGGGGAGTTTTGGCATGGACGTGATTAGGGGGAAGCGCCTTTGAGGAAGGATCATCTATCGCTGTTGAACGGGAGTGTTACAAGAAGCGACGAAGTTGATCGACAATCCGAGTCGAAGCGGCGAGCTCAGACGGAAATAACTTCGGTTGTCTGGGACCGGCTCGTGAAGGACGAGGGAATAGCGCAGCAGCCATGGTTTCATCGGCTGCAATGTATAAGATTTAATGAATGACATTAGAATGCAATCATGACACCCTCATTATGAAGTTTTAATTTCAATCTAATCGCGAAGGCAGCCGGAACTTGGTCGGCTGCTATTTTTTTTTGTCGTTTTACAGACTTCCTGACGAATTTTAGTCTCATTATAATGGGACCTATATAAATTACATCATTTGGTACAGGATAAAGGCATGAACCATTTGAACGATTGGATCGGGTTCGTCGTATTACATATGCAAGACGAAAGAAGGTGATGAGTTCATCATGCTCCCTGATGAAGAGGATTTGATACGGCAAGCGCAGCGGGGAGATGCTGCGGCGATGGCCCAACTATTCAAGCAGCATTACTCCTTTCTCTATAAATATTTGCTTAAAGTGACAATGGATCCGATGATCGCGGAGGATACGGCACAGGACACCATCGTTCGATGCATGGAGAATATGGCCCGATATAACGGAACTTCGTCCTTCTCCTCATGGATGATCACGATTGCTACGCGGCTGTTTATCGATCACGCCCGGCGTAAGAAACGGGAGAAGAAATGGCTGGAGCAGGAGGGGGTTCAAGCGGCAAGGCGGATGCGCTGGCAGATGGAGCGGCGGGGTGAAGAATGGACGGATATGCTGGACGGATTATCCCGTTTATCCGAGGATCACCGGATCGCGATATTGCTGAAGCATTATTACGGCTACAGCTATGATCAAATCGGAAGCATGCTGGGCATACCCGAGGGTACAGCGAAATCACGGACAGCATACGGCATTAAACAGCTGCGAAAGGAGATGGGTGACGATGGCCAAAGTACCTGAGAATGAAGACGATTTATGGATTGAAGGATTGAACACGGAGATGAAGCGGGTAGATCAATTGTTTGACGATGTGCCGTCACCTTCCATGGAAGGACTGCAAATGCTGGCCGTTCATACGCTGGAGCGTCAGCGGCGACGGATGAGATATGAATTCATGCTCTTTCTCTTGGTTGCATCTTTTATCGTGGGAGGGGGATTGCTGGCCGCCCTGGCAGCGCCGCTTATTCTTCTGTTCATTCACGGGATCGGAATGATTGCGGGCATTGCCACTCTTCTATTTTCCAAAAGACTGAGATCTGCCGGAAAGAAGGGGACTCCATGAATGAAATGAATGAGTCCTCGATTTGGATCATTATTGCAGCCGTTGTACTTGTGCTGGTACAAGGGACATGGCTGTTCTTGGATGCGAGGAAGCGGGGGCTTGGCAAAATGGCTTGGTTTTGGGGGATATGGGGCTCGACCACATCGCCGACACCGCTGATATTTTACTGGATATTCGTTATCCGCAAGAACCGCCGCAAGCCTTAAGTTCTTTCATTATATAGAAAAGAGGAGGATCATTATGGAGATTAATTGGGGATTGATTTGGCCGATCCTTGCACTGCAAGCGATTCTCGCTGTAACAGGTCTTGTCTCACTGTTCAAGGCAGAACCGGCGAACATACGAGGACCGAGATGGATGTGGGTGCTCATTATACTGCTCGGCAACATTCTGGGCAGCATTGCTTATTTTGCCGCGGGGAGGAGGGAGACATGACGGAGAAACTTCTGAGTATTCATGAACTTACCAAAAGCATTGGAAGCATCACGCCGGTCAAAGGCATATCGTTTGATCTGAAGCGTGGAGGCTGCACGGCACTGCTGGGCCCGAACGGCGCAGGCAAAACAACGACCCTGCGCATGCTGGCAGGATTGATTCCCCCAACACGGGGAGAGATCAAGCATGGGTCAGCGGATAAGCAAACGAACGACTGGCGACATCGAATTGGCTACTTGCCGCAATACCCGAAGTTCTACAGTTGGATGAGCGGTAAGGAATACTTGTCTTTCAGCGCCAAGCTGTCGGGATTATCCGGACAAAAAGCGCTCCAGCGGAGTCAGGAAGTGATCGAGATGGTTGGACTCCAGCAAGCATCCAAACGGCGTATTTCCGGTTATTCCGGCGGGATGAAGCAGCGGCTTGGCATTGCTCAAGCGCTTGTGCACGAGCCGGAGCTGATTATGCTGGACGAGCCGGTATCTGACACTCGATCCGATCGGGGCGCCGCGAGGTCATGGATTTGCTGAACCGTCTGCGAGGAGAAGTGACGATTCTGTTCTCCACCCATGTGCTTCATGATGCGGAAGAGATTTGTGATGACATGGTGCTGATGGTTGACGGAGAAATTGCAGAGAAGGGTGCGCTGAGCGAGCTCCGCAGCAAATACCGGCAGCCGGTCCTCTCCATTGAGGTAGAACCAGGAGAGCGTGAACTTGCATGGCTCCACGGTCTCTCCAAGCGATCCTTTGTCCAAGAGGCAGAGGTTGGCAAACACAGAGCGAAGCTGACGGTAACGGATATGGGGGCAGCGCGTGCAGCGTTAATCAAGGAGCTTGCGGATAACGGGATCGAACTCCTCCGTTTTGAAGCAGGTACTTCCTCGCTGGAGGATATGTTTATGAAGGTGGTGGGCCCATGAAGCCGTTCTGGATTTATTATCAAAAGGAGATGCTCGAAGCCAGCCGTACTTACAAATGGATCTGGGTTCCTGCGGTTTTTCTGCTTCTTGGCATTATGCAGCCGGTATCTACTTATTATTTGCCGGAAATTTTAACCATGTCGGGGGAGGTTCCTCCGGAAGCGGCGGCATTGTTTACGATTCCGTCCGCTGATAGTGTCATGGCATCAACGTTAAGCCAGTTTAGTACCATCGGACTGCTGGTGCTTGTACTGGCCTGGATGAACACCGTAGCAGGGGAGCGGGCAACCGGTACGGCTGAGCTTGTACTCACCCGAACGGTATCCACGCTGCCGATGATGGGCGCGAAATGGGCAGCCATGATGACTTTAATGTTGGTTTCCTTCGCGCTTGGGCTTGCCGGTGCAGCGTATTATACGCATCAGCTCATTGGTCCCTTGGAATGGGGGGCCGTGGCGAGCGGCGGATTGCTGTATGCTGTATGGCTTGCCTGGATCGTAACGCTAGTTCTTCCGCTTGGTGCGGTCCTTCGAGGTCCTGCCGCAGCGTTCATTAGCTTGGGAACGGCGGCTGCTCTCTCGCTGTTGTCCGGCTTGCTGCCTTCCCGTTTTCAGTGGAGTCCGGGCCGGTTAAGCAGTATGGCTGCAGAGTGGATGCTGGGTGCGGGAGCCGGTGCCTGGGCACCTGTCATCGCTGCTTTGCTTATCATGCTGCTGTCCATTATCGCTGCTGCAGGGCTGCTCAGAAGAAGTCCGTTATCTCCGCAATCCTAGTTTCCATGGGAGATTCAGGTTTATTCTGAATCGCATGGACATCTCTATCTTTTTTTAGTAGACTATGAAGATAAGAAAAGCGTCTATCGACGTAGTTTCTCGAAAGACAGCCCGCTGTAGCGGAAGTTTTTCTTGTGAGACAAGGAGGATAAACCTCTGAAGTTTATTATTTCTTATCTCTAAAAAAAGGATGGACAACTCAGGAGGTAGACGATGCTGCGTTTAGGGGAAAAGATTACAATCGTCGCGGACGCCTTTGAGCAGAATCTTCCAGTTGGTCAATACGGTTATATAATCGCTTATGACCGAAATCCGGACAATGCGTTCGATTACGTCATTCGGATTCCGAGCCTCAACCGTAATTTTTTTGTTCCGGCAGATGATGTAGAGCTGGAATCGATCGTGTTGAAACAGGAAGCCGAGCGGGTCGAGCGGGAAGCGCTCATCGATTTCGCCCTGTCGACATATAATGAGAAGCTGTTTCGTCAAGTGATGAACGGCGAGTTAGAAGAAAGTGTTGAAGAGGAAGAAGAAACCAAGGAAGCAATGTCCCAGGCGGATTTCATCAAACAAGTGAATCTGCGTGCCTGGATTTAGAAGAGTCGGCTGAGGCCGGCTCTTTTTTGAAGTGATCAGACGTATCCTAGGAAGCAGAAAGCTTCAGCCGATTGGATTGAATCTTCCATGCTTCTACAATATAATGAGAAAAGTTATCGAGACAGACTTTACCCCTTTAATAGGACAGGGGCATGAAGGAGGACGCACAGCCATGAGCATTACCGATAAGGATGTTCAGCATGTAGCGAAGCTGGCCCGTTTGAATTTGACGCCTGAGGAAGAACAGATGTTTACCGGCCAACTGAATGCGATTTTACAATATGCCGAGAAATTGAACGAACTGGATACAGAGGGTGTTGAGCCGACAACGCATGTGCTGCACCTCAGCAATGTCATGAGAGATGACGAAGTGCGCGAGAGCTTGCCTATCGAGAAAGTGCTGCTTAATGCACCGGATGAGGAAGACGACCAAATCAAAGTACCTGCTGTATTGGAATAGCCTGAAGGGAGGATACACACTTGAGCCTGTTTGATTACAAGTTAACGGAGATACATAATAAGCTCCAGAACAAAGAGCTTTCGGTCACCGATTTGGTTGACCAAGCCTTCACCCGCATTTCGGAAACGGAGGATCGGGTGAAAGCATTTATTACGCTGGATGAAGAAGGTGCGCGTTCATCTGCCAAGGTTTTGGATGATAAGCTGGCTGCAGGAGACACGCGTGGACTGTTGTTCGGTCTTCCTGTCGGAATTAAGGATAACATCGTAACGGAAGGACTTCGCACAACATGCGCAAGTCAGTTTCTGTCTAATTTTACGCCAGTATACGATGCGACGGTTGTCGGTAAATTGCGTGCATCAGATACCGTAACAATCGGGAAGCTGAATATGGATGAATTCGCAATGGGGGGCTCGAAC
This sequence comes from Paenibacillus vortex V453, assembly GCF_000193415.1. NCBI lineage: Bacteria > Bacillati > Bacillota > Bacilli > Caryophanales > Paenibacillaceae > Paenibacillus > Paenibacillus vortex. The sequence continues at coordinate 10,354 of NZ_ADHJ01000052.1, read as the reverse complement.
GAGAACTCCAGCTTCTACCCCGTACGCAACCCATGGAATCTGGATCGGGTTCCAGGCGGATCAAGCGGAGGCTCGGCAGCAGCCGTTGCTGCGGGCGAGGCATATTTTGCGCTGGGATCGGATACAGGTGGATCAATTCGTCAACCCGCTTCCTATTGCGGTGTCGTTGGATTGAAGCCAACCTATGGACTGGTGTCCCGGTTTGGCCTCGTTGCCTTTGCCTCTTCGCTGGATCAGATCGGACCCCTGACTAAAAATGTCGAAGACTCCGCTTATGTCCTGCAAGCTATCGCAGGTTATGACCAGATGGATTCAACATCTGCCAAAGTGGACGTGCCGGACTATCTTAGTGCTCTTTCGGGTGACATTGCGGGACTGCGTATCGCTGTGCCTAAGGAATACTTGGGCGAGGGCGTTGACGCGGAGGTGAAGGAGACCGTCCTCAACGCACTGAAGGCGCTTGAAGCGCTGGGAGCGACTTGGGATGAAGTTTCCCTGCCGCATACGGATTATGCGGTTGCTACGTATTATTTGCTTGCTTCTTCGGAGGCTTCCTCGAACCTGGCCCGCTTCGACGGCGTACGCTACGGCGTTCGTTCGGACAATGCAGGCAGCCTGATCGATCTGTATCATGAGTCCCGCAGCCAAGGCTTTGGTGATGAAGTGAAACGACGCATCATGCTGGGCACCTATGCCCTCAGCTCGGGTTATTACGATGCCTACTATTTGAAGGCACAGAAGGCTCGCACCCTGATTAAGCAGGATTTTGATAAAGTATTTGAACAATATGACGTCATCATCGGACCAACGGCTCCTACGACAGCTTTCAAGCTGGGGACTCAGGTGGATGATCCGCTGACGATGTATTTGAATGATATCCTGACGATTCCTGTCAGCTTGGCGGGTGTGCCGGCCGTGAGTGTTCCATGCGGATTCGCAGACGGACTTCCTGTAGGCATGCAAATTATCGGCAAAGCCTTTGATGAGTCGACCGTGCTGCGCGTAGCGCATGCTTATGAGCAAAATACAGAACATCATAAACGGCGCCCTGAACTGTAAACCGGCGGCAGAGAAGGAGGGAAACAATAGATGTCTACATCGAAATATGAAACGGTTATCGGATTGGAAGTGCACGTAGAGCTGCATACGAATTCCAAAATATTTTGCGGTTGCTCCACGGCGTTCGGAGCACCGCCGAACACACATACATGTCCCATTTGCCTTGGCCATCCCGGCGTACTGCCTGTATTAAACCGCCAGGCGGTGGAATATGCGATGAAAGCAGCCATGGCGCTGAATTGCACCATCGGCGATGTCAGCAAATTTGATCGCAAGAACTACTTCTACCCGGATTCGCCCAAAGCGTATCAAATTTCTCAATACGATCAGCCGATCGGTTTAAACGGCTGGATTGACATTGAGGTAGACGGGAAGACGAAGCGGATTGGCATTACCCGGCTTCATCTGGAAGAAGATGCGGGTAAGCTAACTCATGTTGACGGCGGATATGCCTCGCTGGTTGACTTTAACCGGGTAGGAACACCGCTTGTTGAGATCGTATCCGAGCCTGAGATCTCAACGCCTGAGGAAGCCAAAGCTTATCTGGAGAAGATGCGTGCGATTATGCAATATTGTGATGTCTCGGACGTGAAGATGGAAGAGGGCTCGCTTCGCTGTGACGCCAATATCAGTCTTCGTCCATGGGGACAGAAGGAACTGGGAACCAAAGCGGAACTGAAGAACATGAACTCCTTCCGCGGTGTGCAGCGCGGCTTGGAATATGAGCAGTTCCGGCAGGCGGAAACGCTGGATGAAGGCGGTGTAATCGTTCAGGAAACCCGCCGCTGGGATGAAGCGCAGGCCAAAACCTTCTCGATGCGCGGCAAGGAACAGGCGCATGACTATCGCTATTTCCCGGACCCGGATCTGGTAACGGTGCATATTAGCGAAGAATGGAAGGAGTCGGTTCGTGCAACGATTCCGGAGCTTCCGGATGCTCGTAAGGCACGTTATGCTTCGGAATATGGTTTGCCGGACTATGATGCTGCGGTGATCACGTCGTCCAAGCTGCTGGCAGACTTTTTTGAGGACAGCTTAAACTATACCAAGGATGCTAAATCCGTATCCAATTGGATCATGGGTGATTTGCTGGGTTACTTGAACTCGGGCAATCTGGAGCTGTCCGATGTGAAGATCTCGGGTCAAGGCTTAGGCGAGATGATCGGATTGATCGAGAAGGGTACCATCAGCAGCAAAATCGCCAAAACCGTCTTCAAAGAGATGCTGGAGAGCGGCAAGCTGCCTGCTGGAATCGTTGAGGAGAAGGGACTCGTCCAAATTAGCGATGAAGGTGCCATCAAGAGCATTGTCGAGCAGGTTGTCGCGAACAATCCGCAATCCGTTGAGGATTATAAGGCAGGTAAACAGAAAGCGATCGGCTTCCTGGTTGGGCAAGTAATGAAAGAGAGCAAGGGTAAAGCCAATCCTGCTCTGGCGAATAAACTGCTGGTTGAGGTACTGAACGGATAATTAGCCAAAACAGCAGATAACCATTACCCTCGAATTATTTCTCAAGAAGCGGAGCTTGTCCTGTTTAGGGGCAAGTTCCTTTTTACAATGAAATTAGATAGGGGATGAAATGTATGATTAACGAGTTATCTTTAGAAGATAGGGATACCGTCCAACAAATATGGGGGTTGCAGCACATGGCGTACCCGCTGGAAGCTGAGCTCATCGGTTTTACGGATATTCCGCCGCTGCTGGACACCTTTGATACCATTCGTACGAGTGGAGAGACCTTTTTTGGGTATATAAATGATGAAGGGGAGCTGATCGGCGCGATTGCCGTGGAAGCCGAGGAGGCGCAGGTCACCATATCGCGGATGATGGTTCATCCGGGGCATTTTCGTAAAGGTATCGCCGGGACTTTGATACGCCATGTATTAGAGACGTACCATAAGGCGCCGATGTTCACGGTCTCGACGGGAACGCGCAACACGCCTGCGGTTACCTTGTATGAGAAGTTCGGGTTTGTAAAAGATCATGTTTTTGAAGTTGCTCCTGGAGTCGAGTTGACCGAATTCCATCTTCGCATACAATGATCATATAACATAAGCAACAAGAAGCAGACGTGAGGGGAGTATCGTTCTTTTGAATAATCCTTGGGTAATAGATAATGGATCCATATTATTAAGGCTGTTGCTTGCTATGCTGCTTGGCGGCTTGATCGGATTTGAGCGTGAGCGTTCCAATCATGCAGCGGGTCTGCGTACACATATATTGGTTTGCTTGGGTTCTGCACTGATTATGCTTTTATCCATCTACGGATTTTCGGATTTCGTAGACGAGATTAATGTCCGGATTGACCCTGCGCGTTTGGCTACAGCCGTTATTACGGGAATCGGGTTCTTAGGCGCAGGCACCATTCTGTTCACGGGTAAATCCATTACCGGTTTAACCACCGCTGCTTCCATTTGGGTTGTTGGCGCTGTAGGATTGGCCGTCGGAGCCGGGTTTTACTTTGCCTCGATTGTGTCGACAATCCTTATCCTTCTGAATCTGGTGGTCTTTAATAAACTGGAGCAGCGATATATACGCGGCAGCAAGCTGCATCTGATTACCATCCATTCAGCGAATACACCGAATATTTTGGAGGAAATCTCGGCGGTTCTGGAGGAACAGGAATGCGTGATTAGGAAGTTGGTTGTTAACGAACGAAGCAATACTGTTTATGGAGAGCTGCAGCCTGCGGTATTGGGGCTCGAAATCACAATGCAAGTATTAACAGATCGTAAATTCGAGCCGATGACGATAACCCGGCAATTGCGGGGAATCGGCCAGGTGACAATGGTAACAGCCGAGTAGGATGTACAACGAAGAAACGGCAACTGCTGATCATCGGCAGTGCCGTTTTTTTATAGGCTTGTCAGCAGTCAGCGGAGGGCTCATCCAGTTTTTTGCCAGTTACTTCGGCCTCTCGTTGGGGTACTATCAAAGAAAAACATCGTTAAACAACGCCAGTTCTCCCTGATGTTTGAGAAGGAGGAGAGAGGGTCATGAACACGACACCTGAACCGCAAACCGCGATAAGCAAGAAGAAACGAGAACGTATCCGCATGAAGCGTCATTCAGGCCTGCAGAGAAGAAGGCGTAAATTATATGCGCTTTTGCTAGCCGCTCTCATTCCGGGCTTGGGGCATCTCTATCTGGGTGTGTACCGTAAGGGAATTACGTTTATTATGTTATTGCTGCTGGATATCTCGGCGCTTTTATACTTTTCTTCCATCGGCATGCAGATCAATGTACCGCTGCTTATTGTACTGGGGCTGCTGATTCCGATTGGCTATTTCTATAATGTGTACGATGTGCTGCAAGCAGCTGAATATATGATCTCGCGGAGACGGCGTGGCGAGGCAGCCGCTGTTTCTTCTGATGAGGGAAGAGGGCCGAACAATCCGTTCCGAGGTGAACGGGGAATCCCTTTTGGCTTGATGCTGGTTGCTATAGGGATCCTGCTCATTCTGTTTCATCAGAAGCCTCCCTGGCTTCAGGTGGTTATCCGTGATTATGGAGCGGAGTTCTCTGCTGTCGTATTAATCATCCTCGGAATATGGGCGGCGGTTCGAGAAGTTCTCCGGCACCGTAAAGGTAAAGGCAAGGGCAAATCCCTGTAGCGTATCTTTGCAGGGCACAAAACACGATAGCTGCCAATACTGACGAGGGGAGGAGACGGATGAAACATAAAATCAGAGTAGGTCGATTTACAGCTGCCATACTGCTTGTCTGTTCAGGGGTGTTATTGCTGCTGGATGAACGCGGGGGCACTGATTATATATTTTTGATCCAGCGGTGGTGGCCGCTGCTATTCATATTGCTCGGAGTTGAATATTTAGTACGGTACACCGTGACACGTGTTCTGGGCAGACGTAAGGAATTTCGGTTCCGGCCGGATATCAAGGGCGTTCTTCTTGCCGCAGCCATTACGGCATCCGTGTTCGTTATCTCTCAGCAGGAGCATTTTCTCCATCTCTGGAATCGGGTGAGCCTGAATTTGACGGCAGCGGGAGTCGATTACAGCGAAGCTGAGGGTACCCAGTTTCAGAAGCCGGTGCTGGATATTCCGGTAGAACTGGACACCGAGAAAATCATCGTGGATCACTTAAACGGCGATATCACCATCGTGCGGCAGAATGTGGATGAGATCAGGGTCGAAGCGGAAGTTTGGGTCGACCACGAACCTTCCGGTCTAGCCGAAGCGATAGCGGAACAATCCACGATTGAAGTGGGAGAAGGCAAGACGATAACGATTCGATCGAAGGGGAAGGCTTATGGACAATCGGGTAAGCGTCAGCCCCGGATGAATCTCCATATCGCGGTACCGGATGATCGTCGATTTAATTTTGAGATACGGACGATGAACGGAGCGATCACCTTAAACGGCGTTGAAGCTATAGAGAATATTTCGCTGGAGAGTGGCAACGGACCTATTACGATGGATCGTGTTTACGGGAATGTTACCGGTAAAACATTAAATGGCGACATGACGGCACGCGGCGTCCTGGGGAATATCAAAATGTCCACTAACCGAGGCAATATGATGGCCGTAGACATCACAGGCGAAACAGATATGACCACTCAGGTGGGGAATATGACCGTCAAGCGAACGACGGAGGAAATCCGGGTCCAGACGAGGAATGGCAATATTCTGATCAGTGGTGCAGAGTCGCAATTAAGCGCGGAATCCCTCAATGGCGGCGTTGCTATACGCTCACCTCATGTGGGAGGCGATTGGAACGTGTACAGTGCGGTTGGCGAGATGAATCTTCATATTCCGCTTGAAGGGGATTACAAGCTGGAAGGGACCATCAGTTACGGTAGAATCCTTACGACGCTTCCCAATCTTCTGATCGATCAAAAAACGATATCCGGTGAATCGGGCACATCCGAACACTCCATTCGGATTGAAGGTAACAGTAATTTGAATATCTATCGGAGCTATCCGGAGCAGGAGGAAAGCCGCAGTAACGGGGGCTTGACGCCTCTGCCGGATTGACAAGAATCAAAGAAACGCCTTACAATAAAGGTTAAGAGCGGTATAGGTTTTGTAAAAACCAGTTAAACTTGAAGGCGGTGGGCAACCATGGGAACGTCCGTACAGCATGCGCTGGAACAACTGAAAACGACCGGTGTCCGTATCACGCCGCAACGTCATGCGATTTTAACGTATTTGGTTGAATCTATGGGTCATCCGACAGCGGATGATATTTATCGGGCTCTGGAACCTAATTTTCCTAGTATGAGCGTAGCCACTGTATATAACAATTTAAAAATGTTTATTGAGGCCGGCATGGTGCGTGAACTGACTTATGGAGATAATTCCAGTCGTTTTGATGCAAATGTATCCGATCATCATCATGTAATATGCCAGAGTTGCGGAAAAATTGAAGATTTCAGCTATCCGTCCCTTGAAGATGTTGGAGTACAGGCTGAGAAATGCACCGGGTTTGAAGTGAAGGGATTAAGGATGGAGCTGTATGGGCTCTGCAAGTCCTGCAAATAGACTTCGGTTACTTATAAATGAACGTGCGGAATCAACCATTCCACACGTTTTTATTTTTAAGGGCGTTTTCTCACAAGGGGATATATAGAGGGCGAGAATGAAATGGGGGAGTAGTTTGGCAAGAAGAAGATATCGTGGAAAGAGGCGGCGTACCAGGAGAAGCTCTTTTTATCTGGGCTTGATGTTGATAGCGGCAGGAGTCTGGTGGGTGGTCACCACCCTTTTTCCGAACCAGACTTATACGGTGCCGGACTGGCGAGGAATGGACAAGCCGATTTTTGTCCAGGGTGAACTGCAGGAGTATCCTGCCCGGGAAAGCGGAGAAGAAATGATGCTGCCCATAACGGTTATTCAGGAGAGCGTTGATGCCAATATTCGTTATGAGGAAGAGACCAAATCGATTATCATGACAACCTCGGAATCGGTTCTCCGTATGAAGATCGACAGCACCAAGGGGGATCTGAATGGTAAAACGGTTACCGTCCCTTATGCTCCTGAGCTTGTTGACGGTATGGCTTACGTGCCCCTTAAGCCGCTCGAGCAGCATTACGGGATAGCCGTTCAAGAGAACTCGTTAACAGGTGCAATTATCTTGATGCGTGCAGGTGATTCGATTCAGCTTGCGGAGGCAGCACCGGGTAAACCTGAGGACACGGTGGCTCTGCGCGAGAGCGGGGAGAAGAAGTCACCGATTGTGCTGGACATGCCTGCCGGTGAGCGGCTCCGGGTATGGCGCGAAGAAGAGGAATGGTTATTTGTTCAAGCCGATAACGGCTACACCGGATATGTTCTTAAAGACCAGACTAAACTCGGTAACGTTAAAGATATTCCGGTCCTTGCAGAGACTCCTTCGCGGGTTGAGCTGGAGTGGAAGGACAAATCGGTCAATCTGGTGTGGGAGGCTGTCTATTCCAAAAACCCAAGTACGGATAAGATCGGGGAATTACCTGGTGTCAATGTGGTGAGCCCCACCTGGTTCAGCATCGTGGATGCCGAGGGTACGGTCAAATCTAAAGCCGTGAAGCAGTATGTGAGCTGGGCGCATAACAGGAATATGGAAGTTTGGGCCCTAATGGACAACAGTTTTGATCCTGACCTGACAACGGAGGCGCTGTCTACTTATGAGAGAAGATCTCATATTATCAAGCAAATGCTGACCTATGCCAAGCAATACAAGCTGGACGGAATCAATATCGATTTTGAAAATGTCTACACCAAAGATAAAGAACATGTGGTTCAATTTGTGAGAGAAATGAAGCCGCTGGCTAAAGCCAGAGGATTGATTGTTTCCATTGATGTTACTCCGAAATCGAATAGCGAGATGTGGTCGCTCTTTCTCGACCGCAAACGGCTTGGCGAGACGGTTGATTATATGATGGTGATGGCCTATGATGAGCACTGGGCTTCCAGTCCAAAAGCGGGATCGGTATCCTCGCTGCCATGGGCCGAGCAATCGGTAAGACGAATCATGGAAGAGGACGGTGTGCCTTCATCCAAGCTGGTATTGGGTGTTCCCTTATATACCAGGGTATGGACGGAGACCAGCGAAGAGGGAGAAGCGAAGGTGTCCTCCAAAGCGATTGGGATGGAGAAGCTCCAGACTTTGCTTAAGGAGCAGAAGGTTAAAGGGGCGCTGGATGCCAGCACGGGTCAGAACTATGTTCAATTCACGGAGGGAGAGGCCATCAAGAAAATATGGATGGAGGACGATACATCTCTGCAGTCCCGTGTGAATATGGCCAAGAAACTGGAGCTTGGCGGTATTGCCTCTTGGAATCGAAGTTTTGCCATCCCGGGAACCTGGCAGGTTCTGAAGACGATACATGATTAGAAGATCGCGCGAACTTATATATCCTTTATCCAGATAAATGAAGAAGACCCGGCTATCCTCGAGGATACCGGGTCTTCTTTAGTGTTTATTCATGCTACTGAATGCCAATCCTAATGATATGCAGAAGTTTAGGATGACTCTTAGGATTTGGTCTGCTGGGCTTCAAGCTCTTCTGCTGTAATGTTCGCCTGGCTTGGATCCAGTGTCAAAATCGTGTGGCAGAACATGCAGCGGTCTGTTTTACCCAGCATTTTCGTCAATTTATTGCACTCCGGACATTGAATTTGAACGGCGCTTGTGGACAGCATGCCAGCCCAGAAGTAAATGCCGAGACTGCCCAACATCATAATCAGGCCAAATACCAATCCGATTCCGGCAAATATTTTGCCTGCTTGTCCAAAGAATACAATACCGGCTGTACCAAGCACCATGAGGCCCATACCGAGCATCGTTAACAGCAGCCCCCATGTGCGGAAGGCGTTGATTTTTGCGTTCTTAAAGATCATGGCTCGAAAACTCCTGTCAATTCAAGTACTTGCTTATGAAAGAACATGAAACGAGAAATGGATATTGAATTCGCCTGCAGATTGTCCTCTTCGAAGTTCTTATCTCCTAAAAGAAGGAACTTACATGGACATGTAGAATTACATTATAACTGAAATGGCTGAAATTCGCCAAGGAATGTATGGAGGGAAACGTGGAATTAACCAACTTTTCTTTTTACTATGGAAATACGGTTGATGAGGAAGCTGTTGGGGCGATAGCATACCGTAATTCGGATAAAACGCTGCAGGGCTCACTTGTTCATGACTTTGAGGTCAATATCGTTGTCGTGTATGACGGAACGCCTGATGAGCCTCCCATCCAGCATTCAATTGTAGGCGGGGAACGCTGCCAGGTGCTGAGCATCGGACTGGACGGATTGCATCGTGAGCTCTTGAGTGGTACGCACAAAGTATTGATCAAATGCCTTCTTGAGGGAGATATCATAAAGGATAATCAAGAGCGTCTATCCATTCTTCGCCGTGATTTTCTAAGGTTTGCTGAGCCGTTTCGTGAGCAGAAGCTGTTTATTGGATTTGCGCACTTCTTGCAAAAGTACGTGGACGCCAAGATGCAATTGAAGGAAGAGCGGGTACTGGATGCTTACCATACATTATTAGAAGGTCTCCATCATTGGGCGGAACTGGAGCTGATCGAACGGGGGATTCATCCGGAATCGGCCGTCTGGGAGCAGATTACAGGATTGAATACGCCCGTCCGCAAATTGTATGAGGAGCTTACAGTCAGCACGGAGACGCTAGGACAACGGGTAGAGCTTGCCCTGCTGGCCTATGAATTCTCCATGATATCGAAATTGGAGAGTTCTTCAGCACTTCTGCTCCGAGTGCTAAGAAGCCGGCGGAATCCATGGACGATTCAGGAGCTGATTCTGCATCCGGAATTGGCACCTGTATGCAAGGAGCTGCCGATCGTCATGCGAAAACTGGTGTATCGTTCCCTTGTGAAAGAAGTTCCGGTATGGAAAGAATCCAGATCGTATGGATCTGAAGCTATCCGTTACTACACTGATTTATGAAGGAGGACGTGAGTCCTTCCTTTTTTTTGTCGTAATTATTTTGAGGGGCGATTATGAAATCACTGATATCGGGAAACAGTATTTAACGAGAATGGCCTCGGATGTAAAGTGAAAATAACGCAGTAATGTGTCACTTTATCTGTTAGGAGAAGTCGAAAAATAAATTGTTGAATAATGTTGACGAGCCGCCTGTTTCTGTGATAAATTATAACTCGCCCCTTTCGAAAGGGACTTTGATAATTCGGTTAAGAAAATGTCGAATTAAAAAGTTTTTAAAAAAAGTTCTTGACGAAACGACGGGCACCATGATATATTATAAAGGTCGCCGCTGAAAACGAGTTTTCGGCGAAAGACAAAGAAGTTGATCTTTGAAAACTGAACAACG
>NZ_ADHJ01000053.1:0-216129 GCF_000193415.1 Paenibacillus vortex V453 | reverse complement strand
GGAGGCTTAGCTCAGCTGGGAGAGCATCTGCCTTACAAGCAGAGGGTCGGGGGTTCGAACCCCTCAGCCTCCACCATTTAACTCATGATTATTAGAGTTTTGAAATGCAAAATAGAAATATTCATCGATATTGGGGATTAGCCAAGCGGTAAGGCAACGGACTTTGACTCCGTCATGCATAGGTTCGAATCCTATATCCCCAGCCACTTCACACCAAAAAGTGAAGTTGCGCTTTGAAGGTGATTCCGAATACTTTTCGGAGGCCCTGATATGCGAGCCATTAGCTCAGTTGGTAGAGCACCTGACTTTTAATCAGGGTGTCGAAGGTTCGAGTCCTTCATGGCTCACCATTGTTTCATCTTGTGCGCGTGTGGCGGAATTGGCAGACGCACTAGACTTAGGATCTAGCGTCTTTGACGTGGGGGTTCAAGTCCCTCCACGCGCACCATTTATGCGGACGTGGCTCAGCGGTAGAGCATCGCCTTGCCAAGGCGAGGGTCGCGGGTTCGATTCCCGTCGTCCGCTCCATTTGCGCCCTTAGCTCAGCTGGATAGAGCGTTTGACTACGAATCAAAAGGTCGGGAGTTCGAATCTCTCAGGGCGTGCCATTTTTTCAAAGATTAATATCGGGATGTAGCTCAGCTTGGTAGAGCACCTGGTTTGGGACCAGGGGGTCGCATGTTCAAATCGTGTCATCCCGATTTGCTTAGGCGTTATTGCCCATAAAAGTAATCAGAATATGCTCCAAAGCATAAGGTCACTTTTGTGGGGTGATATGCGGGTGTAGTTCAATGGTAGAACTCCAGCCTTCCAAGCTGGTAGCGTGGGTTCGATTCCCATCACCCGCTCCATACATATGCAGGACATCACACACGGTGATGTTTTTTTTACATATTTACACGACTATCCTGCGAAGTGTTAATGTGATAAAGAATGCAGTCATATCAAGGGCTTTTTGGACTAATGTTTATCGTAGAAGGGCATATCAATAGCATGAGTTTTGTCGATTTGGCTAATTTTTTCGCCTGAAAAATGCAGATTTTCATTCGCTTTTATTGTATGATGTTAGGAAGGCGTTACGTCCTAAAGATAAACTGCTGAAACGGGTTGAGATGGGAGGAGTAGCATGACTGAACTTACAGTAACCGCAAAGAGCAATTCCAACAATCTGCTGCGGCGTGATGTACGGTTCCTTGGCAATATTCTTGGGGAAGTTCTTGTCCATCAAGGAGGCAATGAGCTTTTAGATATAGTTGAGAAAATTCGCGAAACGAGTAAATCGTTGCGATCCGTATTCCTGCCGGAATTGTTTGCAGATTTCAAAGGGATTATCAGCACGCTGGAACCAGACATTCGCCATCAGGTGATTCGTGCGTTTGCCATTTACTTTCAATTGGTTAATATCGCAGAGCAGAATCATCGCATACGCCGCAAGCGTGATTACGAGCGTTCCGCTGGGGAGAGTGTTCAACCAGGTTCCATTGAAAGTGCGATCCAGGATTTGAAAGAGCGCAATATTACGTTTGAAGAAGTTCAAGAAATTCTCGAAAGTCTATCCCTTGAGCTGGTAATGACAGCTCATCCGACAGAAGCGATGCGTCGGGCTATTCTGGATATTCATAAACGGATAGCAGACGATGTTATGCAACTGGACAACCCGACACTGACATTCCGCGAACGAGAGCAGCTTCGGGAGAAATTACTGAATGAGGTTATCACACTGTGGCAAACCGATGAGCTTCGTGATCGCAAGCCGACGGTTCTTGATGAAGTCAGAAACGGCATGTATTATTTTCACGAGACTCTGTTTCACATTCTGCCAGAGGTTTATCAAGAGCTGGAGCGCTGCCTAAGTAAGTATTACCCGGGTCACCATTGGCACGTTCCAACCTATTTGCGTTTCGGTTCATGGATTGGTGGCGATCGGGACGGAAATCCTTCAGTGACGGCGGACGTAACATGGAGAACGCTCGAAATGCAGCGGAAGCTTGCAGTTCGTGAATATCAACGGATCTTGCGTGAATTCATGAAATACCTCAGCTTCAGTTCATCCATTGTGAGCGTTTCGGATGAATTGCTTCAATCCATCGAAAAAGACCGCGAGCATGTGACACTGAAAAAGATGGAAATTTGGCACAATGAGAAAGAGCCTTATCGTGTAAAACTGGTATATATGTTAGCTAAAATGAGTCATATTCTTGATGAAAACATGACAGGAAGCGAGCGGTACCAGTCTCCTGAAGAGTTTATTGAGGATTTGAATATCATTGATCGAAGCTTGCGTTTCCATTTTGCTGACTATGTTGCAGACACTTATATCCAGAAGCTGATTCGCCAGGCGGAGTTGTTTGGTTTCCATACAGCAACACTGGATATCAGACAGCATAGCCAAGAGCATGAGAACGCAATGGCCGAAATTCTTCGTAAAATGAACGTCACTCAGGATTACGCACAAATGAGCGAGGACGAGAAAATCGAGCTGCTCAATAACCTGCTTAACGATCCTCGACCGTTGACAACTCCATATCAGGAGTATAGCGACAGCACCGAAGAATGCCTTGAAGTCTATCGCACGGTATTCCGCGCACAGCAGGAGTTTGGTGTGAAATGTATTTCGAGTTATTTGATCAGTATGTCGGAAGGAGCAAGCGACATTCTTGAAGTGATGGTGTTTGCCAAAGAGGTCGGACTCTTCCGCAAGGATAATGATGGTTCTGTGGTTGCTACATTACAGGCTGCCCCATTGTTCGAGACGATTGAGGACCTTCATGCAGCGCCTGAAATTATGCGCAAGCTCTTCAGCCTGCCGATTTATCGTGAGGCCGTAAGCGCAATGAATGAACTGCAGGAGATCATGCTGGGCTACTCTGACAGCAACAAGGATGGCGGAGCTATTACAGCAAATTGGGAGCTGCAGGTAGCGCTCAAGGATATTACCGCTGTAGGCAACGAATACGGCATCAGGCTGAAATACTTCCATGGACGCGGCGGATCGCTTGGACGCGGCGGCATGCCTCTGAACCGCAGCATTTTGGCTCAGCCGGCATCCACTATTGCTGGCGGCATCAAAATCACGGAACAAGGCGAGGTGATATCCTCCCGCTATTCCTTGAAAGGAATAGCTTACCGCAGCTTGGACCAGGCCACTTCAGCACTTATTACGGCTTCTCTGAATGCACGCTATGCTGAAACCGAATCGACCGAGAAGGAATGGGAAGAGATTTCTTCCAGCATTTCGGCCGCTTCACAGAAGAAATATCAGGATTTGATATTCCGTGACCCGGATTTCCTTAGCTTCTTCAAGGAATCCACACCGCTTCCTGAGGTGGGAGAACTGAATATTGGCTCCCGACCTTCCAAGCGTAAGAACAGTGACCGTTTCGAGGACCTGAGAGCCATTCCTTGGGTGTTTGCGTGGACGCAGAGCCGTTACCTGCTTCCAGCATGGTACGCGGCTGGTACGGGCTTACAGAGCTTCTATCAGGACAAGGAAGAGAATCTGAAGGTGCTTCAGAAGATGTATACGAGTTATCCGTTCTTTACTTCGTTAATTGACACGCTTCAGATGGCTCTTGCCAAGGCCGATCTGATCATCGCCAAGGAGTACTCTTTGATGACGAAGGATGACAAAGCTCGAGAGCGTATCTTCGGATTGATACAGGATGAGTTCAATTTGACGAAGGAGCTTGTTCTCAAGATAACCGGTCAACAGGACATTCTGGATAACCAGCCGGTCCTTCAGGAGTCCATCCGTCTCCGAAACCCTTATGTCGATCCGCTCAGCTATTTGCAGGTTCAACTGCTTAATGAGCTGCGTGAACTTAGAGAGCAAGAGCAGGATGACGATCCGGATCTGCTCCGGGAAGTACTCCTCACGATCAACGGCATTGCAGCAGGGCTGCGCAATACAGGTTGATTTTTGTAACTGGTCAAAAGGGTAGGCAAGGGTTAATATAAAGCGAGGTTCCCCTGTGGGCCTCGTTTTTTCATCTATGAGGTTGCTTGCCTGCTGATCATGAATTTACAGGCTGCAGGAAGCGTATCTTTGATATGGAAATGGGATTGTTTTTGAATTATTGTTGATTTTTAGAAACAGTTGAATTACCATTTGAATGATGCTTTTTAGACGTTACCCATCAGACCATTCTGGGGGAATTATGGTGGACAATTTGGATGTAAGACTGGCGAAGCTGGCCCGAAAAGGGGATCAGAGAGCTTTTGCCGAAATCGTAGAGCTGTATAAGGATAAGATTTTTCATCTGGCTTACCGGATGCTGAGCAACCGCCATGAGGCCGAGGATGTCGTACAAGAGACTTTTCTGCGTGTGTATAAGAACCTTGATCGATATGACGAGAACCAAAAATTCTCAACTTGGATATATCGTATTGGCACAAATCTTAGCATTGATCGGCTGCGTAAACGCAAGCCTTCTTTCTCGCTGGACGCAGATCTGAATGAAAGTGAAGGCATGGACGGCTACTCCCTGATTCCGAGTGATAACCGTACACCTGAGAGCGAGATGCTGCTGTCCGAAACACAGCGCATCATTCATCAGGCTATTGATGGACTCCCTGCGAAGTACAAGACGATCATGATCCTTCGGTACATCCAGGATTTATCACTGCAGGAGGTCAGCGAGATTATGGACTTGCCTGTAACAACGATCAAGACGAGAGTACATCGCGGACGTGAATTTTTGCGAAAAAAATTAGAGTACAAGCTTTGAGGAAAAACGCCTATCGCCGTTCTTAGAGGAAGACAGACAGCGTTTATGGGCGCTTTTTCTTGAGGAATCAGAAAGTCATGTCATTTCATCTTTCTTTCCGATTTTCTTAAAAAAAAATTGAAACATCCCCGATTCCGGCACGTATGAACAATAAGCAAGTCTTATGCCTCTCAGGAGGTATAGACCCAGCAAAGAGATTGAATGAAAGGATTGGCTCACAAATGGATTGCAAATTAGCCGTCTCTTTGATGCATGATTATCTGGATAATGACTTGTCCAACCCGCAGCAGCTAGAATTGCAGAAGCATTTGCTGGATTGTGCTGACTGTCGGAATTACTTCGAGAAGCTGGAGCATACCGATATGCTTCTTTTTTCCTTAACTCATCATGCGACCAAGCCATCAGATGATTTAACGGATCGTATAATGGGCATGCTGCCGCAGCCCAAGACACAAAAAGTCTGGGTCAAATGGGTTAGGAATCATCCTGCGCTCACGGCTGCAGCAATGTTTTTGGTTGTCATGCTCTTTAGTACAATCAGTTTTTGGAGTCAGGATAATCAGCTGGTTGTGAAGAGTGATGAATTCGAAAAACTGGTGATTGAAGGAGATACCGTCATTATTCCTCCAGATCAGATCATCACGGGAGATATTACAGTTGAGAATGGCAAAGCTAAGGTTTATGGCCAGGTTAATGGCAATTTGACGGTCATTGACGGAGAATTATTTCAGGCTTCCACCGCACATATAGCAGGTCAAGTGAAAGATATAGATAGGGCAATGGATTGGATATGGTATAAAATTTCCACTCTGTTTACAGATGTCGCTTATCGCTAGGTGAAAGCCGCAGCTTGCTGAATGAAAGCGCCTCTTTTCAGTGAAAAGAAGGCGCTTCTTTTGTTGATTTTAGGCTTCTAAATACGAAAAGCGAGGGACGTCCGCTTGCATCGGAAAGATTAACGTTATAACCTAGAGAGTGTAGAGCACATACTACATATATAGTCTCAAGCGTTACTCAAGAGGAAGTTCAAAAAGTCCTGGGGCATTCACGAAGGATTATGTGGGCAGGTTCGGTATCGAATCCTGCGATCATCTTCGAGGAACCGGATGGATTGGGCCCGCACTTAAAGGAAATGACGGGGGTTGCTGTATGGAGTATTTCACAGATATGACCTGGGGTGAAACCATTAAAGATATCATCGATATCCTTATCGTTACTTATATAATATATCAATTGATTCTGCTCGTCCGAGGTACAAGGGCGGTCCAGCTGCTTAAAGGGATTCTTGTGCTGGTTGTCATCTGGGCGCTTAGCACCTGGTTTGATTTGTACACACTCAAATGGCTGATGAATCAGATCTTTACATTTGGGGTGCTTGCCATCTTTATCATCTTCCAACCGGAGCTTAGACGTGGTCTGGAGCAGCTTGGGCGAGGTAAGCTGTTCGGACGGGGCGGGGATGTTGATGAGGAGACGAATAAGTTAATCAGCGAAACCATTAAGGCGGTTAATTATTTGTCGAGGCGCAAAATAGGGGCTCTGATCGTGTTTGAACGGACCACAGGCCTGAATGAATTTGTAGAATCGGGAATTCCGATGCGGTCTGTGATCAGCTCGGAGTTGTTCATTAACATTTTTATACCGAATACACCTCTCCATGATGGGGCGGTCATCATTCAGAATGGTCAAATTGCAGCGGCAGGCTGTTATTTGCCACTATCAGAGAATCCTTTTATCAGCAAGGAACTGGGAACGAGGCATCGTGCAGCCATCGGTATCAGTGAAGTGGGGGATGCGATTTCTGTTGTTGTATCCGAGGAGACTGGACAAGTATCGCTGGCTTTGAATGGACAAGTGGTTCGGGATATCAAGGAAGAGTCTCTGATCTCCAAGCTGTATGAGGAGCTTCGTCCTGCCGCATCCATAAAGGAGAAACGCTCGTTCTTCTGGAAACGGAAGGGGGATGGCCGTAATGGATAAATGGATCAAGAACAACACGGCAAGCAAATTGATTGCTTTGGCGGTCAGTATCCTGTTATGGGCAATGGTTCATATGGACAGTGGAGCGCCTGCCCCGCCAACTACATTTTATGATACCAAGATCATTGAAGGCGTTAAGATCCAGACTTATGGATTTGATGATAGTGAATATGCATTAACCGGCATTGATAAAGATCGCGTGAATCTCGAAGTTCGAGGGAAGAAGTCCAACATTGCGCTCTTGACGGATGAATATAAAGTGAAACTTGATCTGAGTACTATCAAAGAACCGGGTACACACACACTTCCGTTAACTTCCTCCATTCCAAGCGGAGTTGAGCTGGTATCGATGGAACCTTCCGCTGTAACCGTAACGGTAGAGACAAGAGTATCGGAATCCGTTACGGTAAGTATTGGCACGAAGGGGGAACCGGCAAAAGATTACCGAGCCGGAACACCCGTGCTGATTGACCCACGACAGGTCACCGTAACCCTGCCAGAATCGTCGATGGCGAATTTGGGACAGGTCAAAGGTAACGTGGATCTGGATGGAGCCAAGGAGAAAATTACGGAGAAGCGAGTCAAGCTTACAGCATATGATAAGCAAGGCGTCGAGATGGAGGATGCGGTCATTGAACCTGCTGCGGTAGCGGCTGAAGTACCGATTGAACCTGCGTTCGTGACTCTTCCTCTGGAGCTTGAATATACGGGAAGACTGCCGGAAGGATTCGTTTTATCCAAGGTAGACCAGAAGGTAAAAGAAGTGAAGCTGTTCGGCAGCAAGGAGGCACTCGCAGGAGCTGGGACCTATATCGAAGCCGCGATCAACTTGGGAGAAGTTAGGAACTCCGGAACAACAGTGCTTACGGCCGACTTGACGCCGCCCGAAGGTTTTGAGAAAATCGAGCCGAGCTCTATAACAGTGGATGTTACGGCCGTATCGCATGGTGAACGGGTTGTTAATGGCATTCCCATTACGTTAAAAGGGGTCTCCTCAGGCCTGGATGCTGTAATAACCGATCCGAAAACGCAGACGATATCCTTGACGCTTACCGGTGCGCCGGATTTGCTGAATAGTCTGGAGCCATCAGACATCGGGGTTGAAGCGAATGCGGCCGGCTTGAAGGCGGGGGTGCACGAAATTCCGCTGCAGATCACATTGCCAAGTTTCATCAACCGAGCGGACCGGAATCGACTTGTCATTAAAGTGGAGCTGAAGGACAATTCCAAGCCAGTTACAACGGATCCAAGCAGCTCTAACAACGAGGGAACCGACAAAGACAAGCCTGATTCACCGGGAACGGGATCAGGTAATGATCAAGTGGAGAATCCGCCTGCGCCTCCCACGAACGAGGGCACGGATAACTCCGGATCAGGAGAAAGTCCATCCCATCCGCCGGGAGACGGATCGAACGATGGAACAACGGGGTCAGAATCATCACAAGATGGATAATATCGAAGAGTAGATAAAGGAGTATATAAAACATGGGGAAATATTTTGGTACAGATGGAGTAAGAGGAGTTGCGAATCAAGAACTGACAGCGGAAATGGCTTATAGCATCGGTCGCTGCGGCGGCTATGTGTTGACAGGTGATAAAGAGAAGCCAACCGTAATCATCGGTATGGATACCCGGGTATCCGGGGCTATGCTGGAGTCGGCTTTGGTTGCAGGCCTGCTGTCCATCGGTGCACACGTCATTCGTTTGGGTGTTGTAAGCACTCCCGCGGTGGCATATATTACAAGACTGTTGAAAGCTGATGCAGGTGTCATGATCTCGGCATCGCACAATCCGGTGCAGGACAACGGCATCAAGTTCTTCGGCGGAGACGGCTTCAAGCTGTCGGATGAAACAGAACTCAAGATTGAAGAGCTGATGGATGCCGAAACGGATAATCTGCCGCGTCCGATCGGAGCTGATTTAGGTGAGCTTCTCGTTGATGATGAATCGAAAAATAAATACCTGGATTATCTGAAAACCACGGTTAGCAACCGGTTTGACGGCTTGAAAATCGTGCTCGACTGTGCAAATGGTGCTGCTTATGAGCTGGCTCCGAAACTTTTCCGTGAGTTGGGTGCTGACGTAATCACCATTGGCGCTGAGCCGAATGGCCTGAATATTAATGATCACTGTGGATCTACACACCCAGAGAAACTCGTTGAGGCTGTGCTTGCTCATGGGGCTGATCTCGGTCTTGCTTTTGACGGTGATGCGGATCGTCTGATTGCGATTGACGGTAAAGGCGAGGAAGTGGATGGCGACTTCATCCTATGCATTTGCGGTGACGCTATGAACCGTGCGGGCAAGCTTAAGGAAGGCACGATCGTTTCGACCGTCATGAGTAACATCGGCTTTTATAAAGCATGTGAGAGCTTGAAGCTGAAAACAGCAAAAACCGCAGTCGGCGACCGTTATGTCATGGAAGAAATGCGCCGCGGCGGGTATAACCTGGGCGGAGAGCAATCCGGACATGTCATTTTCCTGGATCACAACACGACCGGTGATGGCATTTTGACGGGGATTCAACTGGTGGATACGTTGGTAGCCTCCGGGAAGCCTCTGCATGAACTGAAGAGCAGCATGCGCAAGTACCCGCAAGTGCTGGTTAATGTACGTGTGGGTGATAAGAGCAAATATCAAGGAAATGCGGTTATCGAGTCCGCGATTGCTGAGGTTGAGGGCATTCTGGGCGATAACGGCCGTGTCTTGGTTCGCCCATCGGGTACGGAATCCCTTATTCGAGTCATGGCGGAAGGCCCGGACAAAGAAGAGCTCGATCGTTATGTTACGCAGATTGCGGATGTAGTGAAGCGGGAATTGGCGTAAGTCTAAGGGTGTATTTTTCAAGGAAAGCAGACTAATTTCTGTCAGGGCCAGTGAACTATGCTGTTCGGTTCACTGGCCCACAGCTTTTCCAATATGCCGAGTGTATGAAAGCGCAACACACCCTGTCCTGTCTGCGAACATAGCTGTGTAAGTCATCGCCTGTGAACATAGGTCATTCGATGTCATTAGTGTGGGTTATAGTGTGTAGAGTTCAGTCGGGCAAGGAAACGGCCGAGTTGCCAAAGTGATGATGTGTGAATATAATAAAGGATGTTATTCAAGAATAGAAAGTGAGGACCGTGAGGTTACTATAAGCTTCATAAGCGCCAGAGCTTGTACCTGCGCGGGGATTGGTTATTGCTTGATGGAATGACCAAACGGCAGAACGCAAGTTGACGAGGTAGAGGTGTTCGGATTATTCGGCGGGGACCTCTCGGTGATGCACCAACCGTAAGCGGATCACGGAAAAGGAATGGGCGACCGTTCTGACAACGTATTTGCAGGTGCTGCACAATAACTTATATACCAAAACATGAATGTGCGATCTAGAATGCGACAGCGCGGTGGAAGAAGAGTGCATTCATGTCTGTTCAACTAAAATCAGCCTACGTATTGCTGGGTTTCTTGAACGTTGATAATTGAATAGATCATTCTTCTTTCCTCATACCGCACAGATGCTGCCGTGTTCTATTTCCGCCTAACTATTATAGGGAAATCGAACGGAGGAATCATACTATGTGTGGTATTGTCGGATATATTGGAAATCAGAAAACGCAAACGGTGTTGATCGAAGGATTGAGAAAGCTTGAGTATCGTGGATACGATTCTGCTGGGATCGCGGTCTTCACGAATGAAGGTCTGCGCGTTGCGAAGGCACAAGGACGTCTTGCCAACTTGGAGGAGAGACTGGAGTCTGCTCCCCTCGTAGGAACCGCAGGTATCGGTCATACCCGCTGGGCTACGCATGGCCGTCCATCGGACGTGAACTCTCATCCGCATACAGACGAAAGCCAGAAGTTCTCCGTTGTTCATAACGGTATCGTTGAGAACTATTTGGAGCTGAAGGAAGAGCTGATCAGTCAAGGACATCACTTTGTTTCGGAGACCGATACAGAAGTTATTTCCCACCTCATTGCCCGTGTGTATGACGGTGATATCGTTAAGGCCGTCCAGAAGGCGATCTCTTACATGAGAGGTGCATTTGCCCTTGGAGTCTTAACCGAGTATGAGCCGGATCGTCTGGTGGCTGTGCGTCAAGCAAGCCCGCTTATTATCGGTCTTGGCGAAGGAGAGAATTTCATCGGTTCTGATATTCCGGCGATTTTGAAATATACACGGAACGTATATATTCTTAACGATGGAGAGATGGCTCTCTTGACGGCAGATGCTGTCGAATTAATGACCATTGAGGGGAACTTTATTTCTCGGGAAATGATTCGTGTCGATTGGGATGCTGTTACAGCGGAAAAAGGCGGATTCGATCACTTCATGCTGAAGGAAATCCATGAGCAGCCAAAAGCATACCGTGATACGATGCTGGGCCGCGTGGATGAGAGCGGACGCAAAGTGGTTCTGCCTGAACTGAAGCTGACCCAGGAACATATTAAGAACATTCGCAATGTGCAGATCGTTGCCTGTGGTACGGCTTATCATGCTGGTCTTGTTGGACGCAGCGTGATCGAAGAAATGGTACGCATTCCGGTAGAAAATGATGTGGCTTCCGAGTATCGTTACCGTTCGCCAATCGTTACACCAGAGACCCTTGTCATCGTGGTGAGCCAATCCGGTGAGACGGCTGACACATTGGCTGCGCTTCGTGAAGCCCAGAGCCACGGTGCTCATGTCCTGGCCATCACGAACGTAGTAGGCAGCTCGATTGCCCGTGAAGCGAATGATGTACTCGGCACGCTGGCTGGTCCAGAGATTGCTGTAGCGTCCACTAAAGCTTATACCTCACAGTTGATTGCGTTCTATCTGTTTGGTCTGTACCTGGCTCAAGTACGTGGTACAATGACTGAGGACGCTGTTGCTGAAGTCATTGCAGCGATGGAAGCACTGCCTGAACAGGTGGAATCCATGCTGACCAACGCGGAATCCATTAAGGGATATGCCGAGCAAATTGCGGAGCATGAGAACCTGTTCTTCATCGGCCGTGGTCAGGACTACGCCGTGGCACAGGAAGGCTCCCTGAAACTCAAGGAGATCTCTTACATTCATTCCGAGGCGTATGCTGCCGGCGAGCTGAAGCATGGTACGCTTGCCCTTATTGAAGAGGGGATACCAGTCATTGCCCTGGCAACCCAGGAAGCGGTGTTGGAGAAAACCGTAAGTAACATCAAGGAAGTGAAGGCACGTGGCGCTGAAGTAATGGCAATTACGTATGAAGAACATGTGGCTGGCCTGCTGAAATCCGTGGATCAAGCCTTTGCCATTCCGAAGACCTTGCCGATCTTGACGGCTGCTGTGTCTGTAGTTCCACTGCAGCTCCTTGCTTACTATGCATCTCTTGCCCGTGGCAACGACGTGGATAAGCCGCGTAACCTGGCGAAGAGCGTGACGGTGGAGTAAGGAAAGAGGGTGGGAGCAAGGGAAATATAAGCTTCCCAGTAGTACAAAATGTAAGAGTAAAATATGTGGAAACACATATAAGATATCGTATATAGTGGGCAGTCTAAGGGAGTCATCCCAGGCTGCCCTCTTTTTATTTCAATGAACATTATTTCGTGTAGAAATTTTATATGTGCTGGTTTAAAGAAGCTGGTTGAGCTTGTTTATCTCATCGAAATTTCAAAGCGGTCGTGGCTGGCTGTGATTCGATGGAGTTGTGCCGACCCAGGAAAGTCGGTGCTCCCTATATTGTTACGGTAAAGCTGACTTACAAGATGCCGCTCAGAACTGAAAAGCAAACACCAAAAAGCACCTGATACTATCAGGTGCTTTTTGGTATGCTACTGCTACTGCTCCGCGTACGGCATTTTATGCAAACGTAATCCAGCCCTTATGGGACATAGCTTACTCCAAGCTTTTGCTTAATTTGACAATCTGGTTCCAGCCCTCGTCGATGCTGATTTTACCGAACATAATCGACTGCGTGATGTTGTCGTACTCCTTCGTGAAGTTAGCCCAGCCGCCCTTATTCCCCGGGCCGGGGTCAAATGCGGCGCCGTCCTTGGATACCTCGTTGATCAGACCGAGGGAGCTTTTATCGACGTCCGTAAATTTAGGCTGGAGCGCATCGGCTACGCTTTTATTGACGGGAATCCCCCGCGAAGTGCCCAAGATTTCTCCGGCTTCCTCGCTGTTGACGAACCAGTCGATAAACTCCTTCGCTTCCTCTTTATATTGGCTGTTGGGGCTGACACTCCAATACATGGAGGCTTTCAGCCAGCCGCTCGCCTGCGTGGCCCTCGGCTGAGTCGTTAGTGCCATCACGCCAGGTTTTAAGGCATCCGTTCCGCCGAATTCCGCCGCATGTGCGCCCCGAAGCAGAATCTTTTCCTGGATGAGCAGGTCCATTTGCGCGTCCTGTCCTTTATCCGACACGGTCACGTCAGGAGGCGTCACAAGTTGTTCTTTGCGAAGCTCAGCCCATTGGTTCATCCAATCCTTCCAGGTAGTCTCGTCATAATGGAATTTTCCGTCCTTGCTCATGGAGAAGCCTTTGCCCATGCTCAGCTGATAGGACATATAGGACGCGCCATCCGCGGTCAGGTCCCGCGTGAGGTATTGGTCTTTGGCCAGCCTCGGTTTCAGGTCGCGCGCCATGGCAAAAAACTCGTCCCATGTCTTTGGCGGTTGAATGCCGAGACTGTCCATCATCGTTTTGTTGTACACCATGCCCCAGGCATTGTTGCCCAGCGGCATCGCGTACAATTTGCCCTGATAGGTGCCGGTCTCAAGCAGCACCTTATCGATCTTGTCCGTCGGAATGGAGGAGAGATCCTCCAGCCGTCTGCTGGATGCCCAATCGTTGAACCAGGCAGCATCCATTTGGAAGATATCCGGTGTATTTTTCCCCGCGGACTGGGTAGACAGCTTGTCCTGGTACCCGTCGAACGACTGGTACTCTGGTTCGAAAGTGATGCCCGGATGCTTTTCAGAGTATAAATCAAGCGCTTTCAAAGTTGCGTCATGCCGGGCTTGAGAGCCCCACCACATGATCCGGAGTGTGATGGACTTGCCGTTTCCCGAATCCGCGGATCCGCCTTCTTCCTTCTTGACCCCGCTGCAAGCGGAGAGAATGAGTGATAGTGAAAGCACTGCCGCAGCGCCAGTGGCGAGACGATGCCATGATTTTCTCATCGGATGAACCTCCCTTAAGTAACTGATCTACTTCTTCACTTAACGTACCAAGTCCAGAGCCTCCCTCGTAGTGGACAAATCAACAAATCGTTTCAGTATTTTACGATTATCGAGTGAAGGGGGCCATATGCTTAACGCCAGGAATAATCGGGAACTCTTCATTCAGGCTTTGTGGAACTCGGTCGGACTGCGTCCGGTATGCTTTTTGAACAGGGTGGTGAAGTACGGAACATTCCGATAACCGACCCGCTCGGCGATTTCGGCGATCAGCAGTTTTTTCTCGAGAACCATGCGCTTGGCTTTTTCCATTCGGACCCTGGTTAGATAATCGCCAAAGGTTTCGCCTGTAAACTGGCGGAATAACGTGCTGAGATAGTTTTTGGAGATATAGACCTGGTCGGCCAAATCCTGAAGGTGGATGTTCTCGGCATAATGCTCATGAATGTATTGGATGATATAATCGACCGTTTCCTTATGCTTGAGGTTCTCGTTAGGCGTGTAACGCGAGCAGATTCGTTTCACTTTCTCCGCTACCCATGCTTTCCACTGCAACGCATCTTCCATTTGGTCCAGCTCTTTGGTCAAGTCCGTGAGAGGCAGTTCATCGTCGAGCCGGATGCCGGACTCATACAGGGTGAAGGAGAGGATGGCGAACAGCTGCGTTCCGATGGCGGTAAGCTCTTCGGGTTGGAGCTGGGCCGCGCCGTTATCCCTGCGGAAGAAATCATCCAGCGCCAGCAGCGCCCGGGGCTCATCGAAGGTTCGAACAGCGTCGGTCATCTCCTGGAAAAATCGCACCGGCCGTACGCTCCGTGCTGCTGAATGCCGGAAACCGCCTTCGTTATAAACGTAGACACTGGGAAAGGCGACATCCGGTTCGCGCCGCTCGGCGAGTGCCTGAAATGCTTCTTCGGTAGAATCGGGGATGGCAAGCCAGTCATCCTTGCGAAGACCTGCCCCGATGTGCAGCTTGACCTTGAGGAATCGATGCACAGATGAATTGATTCGCCCTGCCAGTGCCAGAACTTCCGAGCGGAACGCCTCTGTCGGCCAGGAGAGGGGCTTATACAGCAGCAGTGCCATATGGTGACTATGCAGCTCCAGGAAATAGCTGCGCAGCCCATCCTGGCCGGCTAGCTCCTCGACCGTGTTGCCCACGGCGAAACGGAACAGGTGCCAGTCACGGACGGAGATTCCCTCCATACGTCCTTGCCGCTTGATTTCTAAGGCCAGCATCATGAATTGGGCATTCTTCCAGCCGAGCCGTTCCAGCATTCGGGAGGGATCTGTCAGCGGGGAGGGTGTTCCTCCGGTGAGGGCGGACTTGACCCATTCCCTTTCCAGATAAGGCTCATACTGCATAAGCTGGGTTTGAATCTCCTGCTCTCTGTGTTCCAGCGCTCGGCGTTCCGCAAGCTCGCGGGTGACGCGCTGCAGCACCTCGCGGATCGTGGTCGGTGAGGCCGGCTTCGGTAAATAATCATCAACCTGAAGCCGAAGCGCTTTACGAGCGTAGTCAAAATCCGAGTACCCGCTCAAAATGATGATTTTGCCAGCGTACTGCTGCTTACGGAGCTGTTCAATCATATCGAGACCGTTCATCACCGGCATATAAATATCCGTAATGACAATATCGGGCTGAGTCGCTTCAATCAGCCGAAGTCCTTCTTCACCATCTAGAGCCTCCCCGACAGGCCGGACTCCGAGCTGCTCCCAGGGAATCAGCCGGGACATGCCGCTGAGCACTTGCCGGTCGTCATCCACGATAGCGATGGTCCACATGTATTCCTCCCCCTTCCTGATCCCGCGGCTGATTTACCTTCGGCCAATAGATCTCCGCTTCGGAGCCTGGCGCATCGGTACGGTTGCGAAGCGAAACGCCAAAGGGCGGGCCGAAATAAACCTGTATGCGCTCCTTTACATTGCGGATCCCGTATCCGCCCGTGGGATGGCGTTTACGAGTCTTCCAGTCTTCACGCAGTCCGATGCCGTCATCCCGAATCCAAATCCGGATGCCTCGGTCCTCTTCCATGCAAATCAGATGAATCCGGCCCTGGCGTCTGCCATGAAAACCATGCATAACGGCGTTTTCTACAAAGGGCTGCAGGGTCAGCTTCGGAATCATCAGATGCCGTAATTCCTCCGGGCAATCGATGTGCCATTCCAATTCTTCGCCCCACTTGAACTGCTGGATTTTCAGAAAGCAATCCACGTGCAGAAGCTCTTCCTGAAGCGTAATCATGGATTCGCCGCCTGACAGCCCGATGCGGAACATCTGTCCCATCAGCTCGAGCACTTGGCTGATCTTCTCCTGGCCAGCTTCAAGGGCCATCCAATTCAGCTGATCCAGCGTGTTGTAGAGAAAATGGGGGTTAATCATCGCTTGCAGCGCCTTAATCTCCGCTTCGCGCTGTGCTTTATACTGCTGCTCCAGGGATTGATACAGGGTTTCGATCCGCTCGGTAAGCTTGCGGTAGCCGCTGAACAGGCTGCCGAATTCGTTGCGGTATTCTGTCGGCAGCGGCTGTCCGCGCTTCTCGGGATTAAACGCCTGCATCAGCTGAACGAGCTTCCGGATCGGCCGCGTGAAATTCCGGGATAGGAACATTGTGAAGAACAAGGACAGCAGAATGGCGGCGGCTCCAACTACAGCCATCGTCCACGCCAGACGTACACTTCCGCTGGTGATGTCCTTCCAGGGCGTAAGCTCCACCAGCATCCAGCTGCCCGGGGACGTCCGGGACCATACGGTGAGCATGCTCTTCTCCGGCAGCGAGCCGGCGGCAGCCAGCACCTGATGCGCTTGGCCGGTGTCCCCGTCGACCCGCTCCAGGATGGCGTTGATTTCCCCGGGAGGCGGAGCAATCCGGGTGTGCATGATCATCCGGCCGCCGGAGTCGAGCAGCAGTCGGCTGGCCGAGGAGTTGTCTTCAGTCAGAATTTGCTGCAAAAATTTAACCCGGACATTGATGATCAGAATCCCCCGGTTCACGCCGTCCAGCGTGGTGATTTTACGGATAAAGCTGATTACCTGCTGCTTCCCCTGCGGGGAACCGACCTCACGCTGGCCGATCCAGACAAAGTCGGACTTATCCACGGCCGGATACCAGCTCTCCCGGCTGGCCGAGGCGAGAGGGAGGTACTGAATGTTGGCGTTGGGGTCGACCTGAAGCGGATCATTCATATAAATCTGAAAGGAGAACATCGAGCGAGAGCTATTCAGCATCGGCGCCAAATAATCCCGGTTCAGCTCGTCCCTCGCTGTCTTTCGTGCATAATAATCTCCGTTCATCGTTACATAGTTGACCAGAGGCGAGTTAATGGACACGGCTAACGAGGTTTGCTCCACAGCACTCATATGGTCGGTAAGCTGCTTGTTGAGCTGCTGCAGCACCGCCTGCTGGTACATGGAGGTGCTGTCCGCCTGCTCAGCTGCCGAGAACCGATAGCTAACGATCATCATGATCGTGATGAGGACCGCGACAAAACCGGCAAAGCTGAAGAAAAAGACGTAATCGATGCGGAACGTGCGAAACGGATTCATGCGTTTTTCCCTCCTCTTGGTAGCTGTGAGGACTCTGCATTCGCTCTGCTGCCTCAAAGCCAACGTTGACGGAAGCCGAATGAACGAGACCGTCCGGCTTAACCGCTGCCTGAAGAAGAGCTGGAATAAACTTGGCACAGCGATCCGTTTACCGATCTGAAACCTAACCTTTCAGCCCGGTTGTGGCGATCCCTTCCACGAAGTGCTTTTGCGCCAGAAAGAAGATGACAACCGGCGGCAGCACGGAGAGCAGGGATACGGCAAGCAGTTGTCCCCACGGAACGGCTGACTGGGAATCGATGAACATCCTGAGCGCGAGCGGGACGGTATACTTGTCCACAGTATTCAGATAAATCAGCGGGCCGAAATATTCGTCCCAGCCCCAAATAAACGAGAAAATCGTGACCGTAATGAGCGCCGGGAGAGTCAGCGGCATGATGATGCGCAGATAAATGCCGAACCAGGTGCAGCCGTCGATTTTTGCTGACTCATCGAGCTCTCGCGGAATACCGCGGATGAATTGGACAATCAGGAAAATAAAGAAAGCTCCGCCCATGGCTGACGGGATGATCAGCGGCAGATAGGTGTTGATCCAGTCGAAGGAATGGAACATCGTATACTGCGGGATGAGCGTGACCTGCCCCGGAAGCATCAGGGTCATGAGCAGGATGGAAAACCATAATCCCTTCAGCGGAAAGGTCAGCCTAGCGAAGCCGAAAGCCACCAGGCTGGCTGAAATTACGTGAATGATCGTGGTCGCCACGTTGAGCTTGAGGCTGTTCATAAAGAAGCGTGTAAACGTATACTTGGGCAGTGCCATCCAGCCTTCCGTATAATTTTGCCACAGCCATACCTTGGGGAACAGGGTGGGCAGACTGATTTCTGGTGTGGACTTAAAAGAAGCGCCGATCCACCAAAGCACGGGATAGAACATCACAAAACAGAACGCAATCATCAGCACATGGACCAGCCAATTTTGTTTATTATGAGCCCCTGTCATTTGCGACCCTCCGTTTCAGTTTCGTAGAACACCCAGTATTTGGATGCGACAAAATTGAGCGCTGTGGCAATGCCGATGATAACGAGCAGTATCCAGGCCAAGGCCGAAGCGTAGCCCATCTGCAGCGAACCGAAGGCTTTATTGTAGAGGAACAAGGCAAACATCTCGGTTGAATTGACCGGTCCTCCATTCGTGACCACAAAAGCCGAAGTGAACATCTGGAATGCGTTGATGATGCCCATGATCAGATTAAACAGGATGACCGGGGATAACATGGGCAGGGTAATCCGGATAAACTTGCGGAACGGCGATGCTCCGTCCACGGAGGCAGCCTCATATAACTCACCAGGGATTTGTTTGAGACCGGCAAGGAAGATAATCATCGATGAACCGAACTGCCATGCCGTCAGCAGCACCAGGGTGGCAAGGGCGGTGGAGGGGGTGCCAATCCAGTTTTTGGGGGCGATTCCGACCCAAATCGCGAGATGATTAATGAAGCCGTTCAGGCCGAAGATATTGCGCCACAGCACGGCCACCGCCAAGCTTCCGCCGATCAGAGAAGGCAGGTAGATGATGGTCCGGTAGAAGGAGATTCCACGGATGTTCCGGTTCAGCAGCAGGGCTACAGCCAGCGCAGCCAGCAGTTTCAGCGGCACGGAAGCGATCACGTACAGAAAGGTCACCTTCAGCGAATTGAAGAAAAGCCGATCTTGGGAGATATCCTGGTAATTCTTGAGTCCGATCCAGCGGGCCGGCTCCAGCAGCGAATACTCGGTGAAGGATAAATAGAAGGATTGGATGATGGGCCACAGCTGTAAAATGAGAAAGCCCAGCAGCCAGGGTGCGATGAACAGGTAGCCGGCTAACGGAGCGTTCCAGCGTCCTTTGAACCTTTTGGTAATCGCTTTCATCTTTTTGTCCAGTTCGACCTTACCCGCCGACTGTACCGTTTGTGGATTCATGATTGATTAATCTCCTCTCGCCTATTGATAGCTCCCATTGTATCCTGATGAAAATGTGGCCTGTAGGCGAAAGATGCACAAATTCTTTCATTATTGAATGATGATTAGGAGTGAATTCAAGGTAAATTGCAGGGGGATGTTTTAAGAGTATCTTTTCTGACGATGGGTGTTCAGCACAAAGGACTGTAAAAAGCATTAAAAGCATGCCGGTTACTATGGGCGTCAAGCAGTTGAGTTAATGTGCTGAGGAGAGGTCTGCAGAATCACAAAATCCTTATTTCACAAGGGTTTTGTGACATCGTTGTCGAATTTATCTGCAAGGAAAACCGACTCCACTACATTTTATCAAAACAAGATAGAAAGGTGACCAAGATGGATGGTACACGGTCTCAAAACATTTGTTTTTTCGAATAGACCTTATAAACTAAAAACGCTTATCATTTTACTGGTAACCGTTGTGCTTGCGGTGTCTCTTATTTTGACAGGTATACTTATTGCAAATGACTATGCAACTACAACCCAGAGAAATCTCGAAGATAAAGCTAAAGCGATTGCAAGTGCAGTGGGGCACACCTCCACCACTCTGGAAAGCCTGCGCAATGGAAGTTATGGCGGTGCGGTCCAGACTTATACAAAGGATGTTCAAGCGGACACAAACATTGAGTACATCGTGGTCATGGATATGAATAGCATTCGCCTCTCTCATCCTAACGAAGAGATGATTGGCAGAAGGTTTGTAGGAGGAGACGAAGGGCCAGCCCTTGCAGGAGAAAGCTATACATCGGTCGCTCTCGGCACTTTGGGAGAGTCGATGCGTGCCTTTGTGCCAATTTGGGACGGAGCAGAGCAGGTTGGCGCAGTGGCGGTGGGGATGGCAAAGGATAAAATAAATGATGCGGTTTTTCATAGTCAAAAGATTATCCTTTTCGGCATGAGCATTGGTTTGGCTGCAGGCTTAGTTGGTGCACTCCTGCTGGCGCAAAAGGTCAAGAACACGATGCATGGGCTGGAGCCGGCTGAAATAAGCAAACTACTGGAGGAAAAGGAAGCGATGCTTGCTTCCGTTCGTGAGGGAGTAGTGGCTATTGATGAAAAGGGGATCATGGTGGTGGCCAATCCGGCAGCGCGGGATATATTTAAGAGGGCTGGTCTTGGAGTCGATCCTATTGGGAAAAATGTGCAAGAAATTATGCCAGAATCAAAGCTGCAGGAAGTTCTCATTCATCAAAGAGCAGAGATGGACCAGCCGCAAAAACTTAACAATCTGGAAATCGTCGTAAACTGTGTTCCTGTTAAGGCAGCAGGCAAACTCGTAGGAGCACTGGCTACGTTTCGTGATAAGAGGGAGTTGACAAGCATGCTGGAGCAATTATCAGGGGCCAAAAATTATGCAGAAAGCCTTCGGGTTCACACGCATGAGTTCATGAATAAGCTTCATGTGATATCAGCAATGGTACATACAGAATCTTACAAGGAATTGCTGGAGTATATAAAACAAATTTCAAATTACTATCAAAAAGATGTAGGCTGGGTCTCCAACTATGTGAAAGACCCTGTGTTAGCAGGATATTTGCTTAATAAGCTCACCTTTTTACAGGGTCATGATGTCAAAGTCACACTTACAGGGCAAGAAGCGTGGCCTTCCATTGCACGGTCAGAAGTTCTGGATGCGCTTACTACCATAATAGGAAACAGTTTGGACAACGCCTATGAAGCGATGGCCGGGCAGGAAGAAAAAGAAATAACGGTTGAATTGTCTTCAACCAAGGACGGCTGGCTTGAATGGACGGTGCGTGACAATGGCCCAGGTCTATCGGAAGAGCTTCCAGGGGAATGGATCAGAAAAGGAAGTTCTACCAAAGGAGAGGGACGGGGCTACGGCATGCATCTAATCCACAAAGCGGCGGCAGACACAGACGGCACTGTGCATATATCATCAAGGAAAGGAGACGGGATGAAATTGACGGTGCGCATCCCATACCAGGCATGATTCAGGTCTTGATTATTGAAGATGATCCGATGGTAGCAAAGTTTAACGGAATGTACGTGGACAAGGTGTCAGGATTTGAATTGGCAGGAACGGCAGATAGAGTGGAAGCGGGATGGGAGATTCTAAAAAATAAAAAAGTTGATTTAATTTTACTTGACGTATATCTGGCGAACAAGAACGGGCTTGATTTACTCGTTGATGTACGGAAATCTAACCATTCAGTTGATGTTATCGTTGTCTCTTCCGCGAATGACCAGGGCTCTATACAAACGGCTCTTCGTTACGGGGCTGTTGACTATTTAATCAAGCCCTTTGATTTCGAGCGGTTTCAAGAGGCGCTTATGCGATACAAGTTCAGATATATCCATTTGCAAAAAGAAGGAATTCAGCAAAAAGAGCTGGATGAATTATTTCATCAAGGGAACGGGAACAAAGAAAGAACTGAGGAGAACTTGCCCAAAGGGATTACAAAAGAAACATATATTCGTGTTCTACGTGAGCTTCATGGGCTGGAGGGCTGGTTTTCCACAGCTGCGTTAGCTGAGGTAACAGGGATTTCAAGAGTCTCGCTGAGAAAATATCTGCGCTTCCTGGAGGACTGCAACATACTGCTTAATGATGTCAGCTATGAAGGCAGCGGCCGTCCACTTCATCGCTACAAGCTTAGTCAGGAGGGGCATGATTACGTGCTTTCTATTCTGCAAAAAACCAGATAAAAAATGAAGTTCATGCAGCTCGTTTGCAAATTTGCAACGAGTTTTTTCATGTTCACACACTTTTTTTAGTTACAAAAAACCAGATATTAGTTACAAAACCTATACGGAAAGGCAAATATATAAGAGAATTATCGAAAGCGCTTACAAAATGGAGGGGTAAATGATGAGACAACTGGCTTTGTCAGCTTGGCGCAGCCTGTGGGCACAGCACAAACGAACAAAAAACATACTGAATGTATTCTTCTATCGGAATCAATCAGCAGCTGTGCCAGAACCTAAACAAGCATCAGACAAGATAGCTATTCAACATAACGAAGAAAATGCTGTTGAGGATATGAAGAGTCAAGAACCGAATGAAAACTCCAATAAGCCGTACTCAAAAGCTCAGCTGATCGGGCTTATACTGGGGCCAGCCTTGTTCATATTGACGATGTTATTTTTCCAACCTGACGGACTGTCCACGGAAGGGAAATCCGTGCTCGCCGTTACGTTATGGATTGCCACATGGTGGATTACAGAGGCGATCCCTATACCGGCTGCATCATTGCTGCCGCTCATACTTCTTCCTGTTACAGGAGCGATGCAGGGCAGTGAGGTGGCATCATCATACGGCAACGATATTATTTTTCTGTTTCTGGGCGGTTTTTTCATTGCTACGGCGATGGAAAAGTGGAATTTGCATAAAAGAATGGCCCTATTTATCATCTCGATGATCGGTACCAGCACACAGCGTATCTTGCTAGGTTTTATGGTTGCAACTGGATTTTTATCGATGTGGGTGTCAAATACCGCGGCTGTTATGATGATGGTCCCAATGGGCCTTGCGATTACCGCCCAGGTTGCCAGTGCTTTGAAGGGAAGGCCGGAAGAAAAGGATCTGCCGAAATTTGAGAAGTCCCTTATTTTTGCTATTGGCTATGCAGGAACGATCGGTGGACTCGGGACATTAATCGGCACTCCGCCTAATATTATTCTAGCTGCCCAAATGAATGAGTTATTTGGTATTACCATTTCCTTTGCCCAGTGGATGCTGTTTGCCGTACCCGTTGTCATTGTAATGCTGTTCTTCACATGGTTTTATTTGGGGAAAATGAAGTTCAACACGTCCATTAAACAACTTCCAGGCGGAAGAGAATTGATTCAAAGCGAGCGCGGAAAACTTGGCAAGTTATCCTTTGAAGAAGGTATGGTTGGCGCGGTGTTTGTATTTGCTGCATTTATGTGGATCACTCGTGAGTTTTTATGGGTAGAAGATGGTTTACTCATCCCAATTCCCGGGATCTCGGATGGGATGATTGCAATTATGGCAACCGCACTTTTGTTTATGATTCCAGCTAAAGCAAAAACAAGCTCTCGTATTTTAAATTGGAGTGATTCGAAGGAAATTCCGTGGGGTGTACTCCTTCTTTTTGGAGGCGGCTTGGCTATTGCGGCAGGGTTCCGTTCCAGCGGCTTATCTGACTGGATGGGTGAGCAGTTGACCATACTCAATGGTTCTCATCTTATTGTTATTATTTCATGTGCTACACTTCTCATCATCATGATGACCGAGATTACGTCCAATACGGCAACAGCAACGATGATCTTGCCTGTCGTAGCTGCCCTTGCCATCGCCCTTGGTATTCATCCATTCGCTCTTATGGTGCCTTGCGCCATGGCGGCCAACTGCGCCTTCATGCTGCCTGTCGGCACGCCGCCCAATGCGATCATATTCGGCACGGGGAAAATAAAGATTATTGACATGGTTCGCGCAGGTTTCTCCGTTAACATTTTTGCCACAATCATTATTATCCTTGCCGTGTATTATTTGCTTCCCATCGTTTTTGGGTTTGATCTTACCGTTGTCCCTGAAAGTTTCTTGAATAAGGCATAAAGAAGCCACCCCACTTCTACATCTGCATCTGCATAGCTTGATGAAAGTGGGGACCTCTTTCGGTATCGTTTATACGCTTTAATATGTCTTGCCGATATTTCCTGTTATTTCTCTTCCATCTTGAATTCATCCTTGTCAATAGGATGAATTCATTGTGACAGGCCTTCATTCTTATGACTCATTCTACCGATTCTACCTGAATGACAGGAACCTGCGTGAGTTTAGCAGTTTCAGTACTGTCACGACTCTCACTGTTGTCTGGTTGGGCATCCTCAGGATTGATGACCTCGGTGGGGACGGAATCTCCTGGAATATCCGTTTCCTCCATGGAATCGCCCTCAGCTGGTATATCCTCCGGTTCGGTCGGGTCGGAGGCAGGAGGATCCTGGCTGCCTGGTATCTCCATCTGCTGATACTCGCTAAACGTTCCTATAATGCTTGCACTCCCCGCAGGGAAATCCAGCTCGCCTCTTAAGATCACATAGTGGCCATCCCGTTCAGCAAGGGCTTCACCATAGCCCCCTGCCAGGATATTGATGGTGAAGCGGACTTTCTTGTTCCGGTGACTTTCGATATCAGCAATATCGATGTCGGTATAATTGGGCTGAAACCCTGTGAATCCGTATTGATCTCCCTGACGCTCGAAGATGGCGATCTCTTCCGGGCTTGCTCCTTCGAAGTTGGTAACCAGCAGAGACTTATCCGGAAGGATTTGATAGCTTTCGGCGGTAAACTGGAACAGCGGAATCAGATTGGAAGCCCTGGCTTCATAGGCTGAATACCATACCAGATCGGTTCCTGTGCCACCTTCCACCAGGACGACCGGATTTGTCTCCGTGCTGAGCGATTCTTCAATTGAAACTTGGCGGATCGCGATTTCAGACGGGAAATCATGATTTTGGAATAATTGCACGCTTTCATCGGCGTTTAAAACCGCTAGATAGATGATATTCCCTTCATCGACTCCAATGGCATATGCCAATCCCCCGAAACGTTTCCCGCCTCCGCTGACATAACTAAAGCTGCCTTGAATATCTGCCATATTGAACAAACGAATGGGATCGTGAATAGTCCAGGCCAATTTTGCAGCTTGCAATGGTCTGCTCATATCCTGGTACCCGGACAGCGCTTCATAGAGCGCTACAGCTTCCTCGTAGTTCTGCTCTGTTACCATTTCATCCGCAGCCAGGATCCACCGGTTGATCTGATTCTGAATATACTCCAGCATATCCGAATTCTGTTGATTACTCCGATTCAAGTAGTCTCTGTAACCCTTGGCGTGTGAAACAAAGTCTGCCGGCCGTTCCCGCTGTGCATCCTTTTGCAGCATGGCAAGCACAAGTTCATCTGTCTTGCCGCTCACCCAAGCAGCCTTCACTGAACGGCTGGCATATTCGGAGCTTATGGCATGGGACCAGTTTAGCAGCTCGGCGTAATGTCCGGCTCCTGCCAACCGGGTCATTACCGTCTCATCGTAACGCTGGAACAGGCTGAGCAGCTTCTCATCCTTCTGCTTCTCGCCGCCATAGAATGAGTCCGGGATGCGAAGCAAGTTCCATTTAAAGCTGTTGTCATCATACTGCAACTCTTCAAGCTGCTCGTCGGCCTGGCGGTTAAACAAACCGATGAATTGCAGGAAAATTCGCTTCACATCATCGGGTATGCCATAGAACGCAACAATTTCATCGTAATACGAAGCATATGATCCCTGGTGCCCCGTCAGCTTCTCCTCCGCATCAAGCAACTCGGCATATACGTTCATGAAGGCGGAAAAGTCGCCTGCTTCTCCCACTTGATTCAACCGTTGATCTAGAGAGGAGAGATTCTGCTTCATAGACGTAATGGGGGCGAGCTCCTGAAGCCTTGAGGCCAGCAACGCTTCTTTATATAGAAGGGAGTGGTTTCGGCTTGCCTTCTGATACCACTCCTCAGCCTGAACGAGTTTCTTCTGAGCATACAATCGTTCGGCTTGCGCCATTGTCTGGATTTTTTGATAGATATGAACGCCCTTATATCCAATCAACAACAGTAGGACTATACATAGAAAAAAATACAGATTACGCAGGGTTAGCGTGTTTTTTATCGTCATAACGGTATAGCCCCTCTAATCCCATTTTTGAAAATCAGGGTCCGAGCGGTATTGTTCATTATAAATGGCAGATACCCGGTCCCGCAGGCCGTTCCACGACAAGCCGGGATTGCGGCGTACGATCTGATACAAGCGGAGGAAGCGATATCTTGGCAGTCCATCCGCATAGCGGCTAATAAAATCAGGGAATGTGTCGATATATTTTTTCTTCCGTACCGCTGCTCCGGTAGCGTCAATCATAATTTGCCTGCCTTGCTCCATCCGCAAAATGTCAGCTTCATGATCGAGCAGGTAACGGATGGCTTTACTGTTAATCAGTTCCCGCTTGATTTTGGCGATTTCACCAATATAAGCGGCCAAGTCCGGATCAAACTCATTCAGCAGCAGCGGTTCAAGTTCAAGCTCCATATCCTTGCGCAGGCTGAAGGTTTGCAGAAGAACGATCTGCTGCAGGCGGATTCGGTCATTTCGGACCAGGGAAGAAATTTCCCTGACGATCTCATACCCTAGTTGGGCATCTTCCTTGATGGCGGCAGCAGCCGTTGCTTTGTTCAGATCTAGGCCATCAAGAATCTGTTTTTGATGACTTCGTATTAACTTGTCCAGAGCATGCAGGGTCTCCGTTTGCAGCACTCGCCGCTGGATCAGCCATAACCATACGAGCAGGACCACCATACAAGCAAAGGAGATCACGATCTGCAAGAAGGTCTGACTAAGAAGTACGGCAGAGAGTCCTATAATATAGAAGAGAAGCCGGTCACTCTGCATGGAACGCTTGGCCTTTTTCTCTGCAAGCTCCATCACGTGGACCAGCGAGTGGCGTTTACAGAACGCGCAGCTGTCTTCCCACAGAATCGTAAAATTGTGGCAATGTTTGCAAACCCTTAACTTTTGGTAGACATATCTCGTTTTAATATAGGGACGAAGTTGTACCGGCTTTTTCTTATCCATGCCGTTCCCTCTTTGAATTGGCGACTTCTAGCAGCGTTTGGTGCAGCTGCTCCGGTGTCGGGGCGTTCTTCTTACGTTTGAAGTATGCCGTGATCTTGATGATGACAAAAAGAAACAAAATCCCGAGACATCCGTATGTAATCATATACCTATTCCTTTCCGGTATCGTAATGGGGGTGAAAATGGTGAATGAGCCTTGTGTCCTAAGTCCGGGTGATACACTGATTATGTTGAACTTTGGCAGGTATAATTATATCATATGGACATAGTACTGGGATATTTTAGTGAGTTGCATGGTATTTCCTATATAAACATACCAAGGAAATGAAAGTGGATGTATCGTTTTTAAGCTTTTTTTCATATATTTTTAAGACTTAATGCCTACAGTTAGATTAGAGGATCGAACATAGGCATCCTCAAATGCTAGATTAAATGGGTGAAGGAGTAAAATCAATGCTACGTAACAATAAATGGCTGCTCTGTCTGATGGCAGCAGCGCTGCTGATCGTGACCTGGAGCGGGGGAACCTTGCCTCAGGCAATGGCAGCCTCGCAAGGCTCCAAGATAGATGCCGTTCTGGTGATGGATGCCAGCAACTCGATGAAAAACAGTGATCCTGACAGAATCGGCAGCGAAGCGATGAAGATGTTCATCGACATGCTGTCCACAACCGGCGACAAAGTCGGCGTTGTTTCCTATACCGACCGGATTCAGCGGGAGAAGGCACTGCTGGAAATTCAATCGGAGGCGGACAAAACGGCGCTGAAGGAGTTTATCGACCAACTGGACCGCGGTCCTTACACTGACATTTCGGTAGGTCTTGATGAAGCGGTGAAGGTGCTGAAGCAGGGCATGGAACCGGCTCATGCACCTATGATCGTTGTTTTGGCCGACGGTAACAATGATCTGGACCCCAACACAGGCAAGACGAGCCAAGAAGCGTCAGATCATTTGAACCAGGCGGTTCAGGAGGCCAAAGGAAGCGGCATCCCGATCTATACGATTGGTCTGAACGCCGACGGGAAGCTGAATAAAGAGGCTTTGGCTGAGCTGGCGAACCAAACGGGAGGAAAATCCTTTACCACGAGCTCGGCGGATGATTTGCCGCAAATTCTAAGCGAGATTTTTGCCAGCCACCAGCAGCTCAAGATTGTACCCGTGCAGTCGATTACCGGCAATGGCAGCTATCAGGAGGTCACGGTCAACGTACCGAATGCAAACGTGCTGGAAGCGAATATTTCTATTATGTCCTCAAGTCCCGTGGACGTTAAACTGATGGACCCCACTGGTGCTGAGCAGAGCATTCCATCGGCTAATGTCATGCGCTCCACATCCAATTCCTACTCGCTTCTCAAGCTGCTGAAGCCGCAGCAGGGTGATTGGAAGCTGCAGGTGAAGGGTGTATCCAAAGACAAAATCGATATCAATCTTGTGTTCAACTACGATCTGGAGCTGACCATGGATCCTCCGTCATCATCGAAGGTGAAGGCAGGGGATACAATCGATATTAACGCGTATCTCGTCAGCAACGGACAGAAGCTGCAAAACAATGAACTGTACGGCAACATGAAGGCCAAGCTGTTGGTGAAGGATCTCGACACCGGTGACGAGTCGGAGGTCGAGCTGGAGAACAAAGGCGGCAGCTTTGAAGGGAGTTACAAAATTCCGCAGAAGCATGACTATGAGCTGCGGGTAAGGGCGGAGGAGCAGAGCTTCTACCGCGAAAGCGCGCCTGTGAAGATCAGTGCGAAAGCAGCCGCCGCGGGCTCCGGCAGCGGTGGGAATGAGCTGACCGCAGGCGATGAAGAGAAACCTTTTCCATTATGGCCCGTAATCATTGGCATCGCTGCTCTGCTCATTGTGGGGGCTGGAGCTTATTTCATACTAGGCGCGATTAAGAAAGCGAACAAGGGCTTTGTCGGTCAGATCGTGATTGAAATCAGGGATGAGAATACCGGCGAGAAGACCTTCCCGCAATACAAAAAGCTGACTTCATTCAAAGGGAAGTTCAACCTGCACCAGCTTCTGCAGTTGGCACCTGAGCTGAAGGAGACGGAGAAGATTCTGTTCACGCCTGGCAAGAATGATCGCATCATGCTTAGAAATAATTCTTCGGCTGTGATTGAGAAGTCGGGACGTGCCCTGGATGCCACGAAAGGGACGGAACTGAAGAACGGAGACCGGCTGAGAGTTTCCCTGCAGCAGGCTGACAAGACCATATTATTTGAATATTTGGCTTAAAGTGCGTGTTCATGATCAAAAGCGGACTTTTTGAACAACCTCTTAAGCCATGACCTATCAGGAGGGGAAATTATGAAACCGGTAGTTAGAGAACATATACAACAGCTTGACGTTTCACTCGGAGGCGGGATTGTCAGTGAGAAAATACGAGTGGATACCATCGACAACCCGATTCTCATCATTGGACTTGGAGGCACGGGGA
The DNA here is from genome assembly GCF_000193415.1 of Paenibacillus vortex V453. Lineage (NCBI taxonomy): Bacteria > Bacillati > Bacillota > Bacilli > Caryophanales > Paenibacillaceae > Paenibacillus > Paenibacillus vortex. Next base: position 186,726 of record NZ_ADHJ01000053.1, on the reverse strand, counting down.
TCGATGCGCTGCTGCGCCTGAAATATCAGATTAACCGCCGGTTTAAGCTGCCGGAGGATCCCTTGTCCAAGAAAAGAATGGACAAGCCGGACAATGTGGAGTTTCTGGCTTTTGAGACCAACGAACAGGATAAGAATAAACGCTATAAGGGAATAGGGCTTGATCCGATCAATGAATTCGTGCTTCTCTCGAATGCGGAGATTGGAGGGCTCCTTCAGAATCGCAGCATCCTGGAGCCATACATTACGGATTGGCTGTCGCCGGAGCTAAGCATTACCGATGGAATGAACGGGGCAGCCGGTGTCCGTCAGGCCGGCCGCTTGCTTCTGTTTACGAAAATCACCCAGGTGGTGCAAGCGATCGATAAGAAGATTAAGACATTATCGGTTGGCACCAACAAAAAGCTGATGGTCTTCCTGTTGACCGGATTGTCCGGCGGGACAGGCAGCGGCTGCTTCCTTGATATTGCTTATATCGTCCGCGGCATTATTGAGCGCGATCACGGCTCTGCGGGGATTGACCGCGTGAACACACTCGGTTATCTGTTTACGCCGGATATCAATCTGGCTAACAAAAGCTTGAGCGAGCACACGCGCGAGTACATCAAGAAGAACGGATATGCGGCGCTAAAGGAGCTTGACTACTGGATGAACGTGGATGCCAGAGGCGAGCGGTTCAAGCAGCAGTACGGCAGCATTCTGAACGTGAATTCGCCGCTGCCTCCGTTTAATCTGTGCCATCTCATCTCTGCTACCAATACGGAGGGCAAACTGCTGGAGAACGCCTATGATTACTGCATGAATGTCACCGCCGAGAATATCACGAACTTCATGGCCAGCGAGGAAAAGCAGTCCGGCGAAGAGTTTGCAATCCATGATTATATCAGCAACATCCGAACCAACATTGCCCAGATGAACAAAGCCTATCCTGCCAATTACGATTACAACATTATCGGAGCATCCTCGGCCGTGCTGCCTATCGAGGAGATGACCACCTATCTGGCATACCGCGTATTTGGCAAAATGCAAACCATGTTCGAGAAAGCGCCAAGCCAGGAGGATGTTGAGAAGTTTGCAAGTAAGCTGGGCATCGACCTGGACTCGATGACGAAGAATTTCGAGTCCCGCGTACCGGAGCCGCTGCCCGGGTATCAGAACAGCGAGCGGCTCAGCTATGCCAATGTGGTGAAGAATCAGGTCATTAATATGGATACGGAGCTGGAGCAGAATTTTCTCGCCAGAGCCCGTGAGGAATACATCAAAGCGAAGAAGCAGCTTCCAGGCGAGATCGTGGATCAATTCAGCGACCAAATCCGCCGGATGTTCCTGCATCCGCAGCAAGGACCGTTCTATGTATCCCGTCTGATTTATACGGAGAAGGGCTTCAGCCTGCTGAAGATGCTGCTGTCTTACATCGAAACGCTCCGGGAGAACCTGACCCGCATTCCCCGCGACATCGAGTCGGCCAGAGAACAGGCGATCGAACGCCTGGGCGATGCGAAGAGTGCTTTTGTTTCTAAGGATAAGAAGAAGAACATCTATATTGAAGCAAAGATCAATGAATACTGGCTGGAAGCCGATGTGGAACGCACCGAGCAGATGATTGAATTCTATGAGGATTTATACGATCTGCTCAACCAGGAGAATAACCGGATTTATAGCGTATATACCGAAATTCTGAACGCGCTGAACTCCATATTTGCCAAGAACGGGGACATCCTTGTCAACGGTGATGAACAGCAGGATCATAAAGGGAACAAGACGTATTACTGGAACTTGGTCAGCGTGCCCGACATCTCCGATGTGATCAACAAAATCATGGATCAAAAAGATGTGGACGATCTCATCCGGGATTTCGCACAGGAACTGCTGAGCCATGCCAATCGTTGGACACGGGAGCAGGAGATTGATATCGTCAGATCCATCTCCGAGTTTCTGACGGACAAATTCGGCGATTTGATCACCCGCTCGATGGAGGATTTCCTGACCATGAAATTCGGGCAGGAGGATTCCATCGAAAAGTTCGTCGAGCGCAACATCGCCAGCAAGCTGGATGATGAAGCCGTGCCGGTCTTCCATCTGAGCAACAGCGCAGGCAATTTGTACTTCCCATCCTGGGGCTTTGTGTCCGTGCCTGTGCAGGCGCCAAGCATTCTGAAGGGCATTCGCAATTACCAGAACAATTCGGTGGGTAAATCCCATTTCACGGTGAAGGAAAGTGAAGTGAAGAATCGGATATTCTGGTTGAATACAAAGAACGGTGTGCCGCTGTTCGTTTACACGCCGCTTAAGGTTTATGAGGAGAGTTACGAACGCACCATCATGGACAAGGAAGGCGTAGGGCGTCATTTGGTGCAGACAGACCGCAACAACTGGACCTACCTGCCTTCGCCGATTCCTGAGAAGTCCTGGGGCGATACTTATATCAACCCGCGGGTTCAGGATTATAACGCCCGGGTTCGTGCAGAATTCAACCAGGCACTTACGTATAAAGTTATCATGGAGAAGGATGTGGACCAGAATACAAGCAGCCGTTATGCGGTTGTGTTCACGAAGCCATTTGATCTCAGCGAGCTGCTTCGTGCCTATGATCTTCAGCTGGACACGCCTAAGCCTAATCTGGGCGAAGTGAAGCGGGCCTGGACGGAGCTGAAGCGACTGATGAACGAAGGCCTCGAGCAGGTGGGGTCCAAGGATATCTTCAACAGCATCAATGAGGATATGGCTAAAGAGAATTTGATCCGTTCACCGGAAATGATTCGCAGCGTGCGTGAAGAGTTGAAGAAGTATGCCGCCATTGCCGCCAAAATCACGGCATTCGAGCTCTTGATCAGCGACAATCAGAATGAGGAGAAATGGCTGGATCAATTTATCGAGGCAATGTATACCGGGACCATTACCAAGAAGGGTGCGCTGTTCGTCTATGACCGCGATCCGGAAGAGGATTCCTGGGAGCCGTTTGCCAATCTGCTGAAAAGCGTGAATGACGTGGAGTATGAAGTCTACAAGCATTTCCGCCAGCTGGATGAGAAAAGCCGGAGCACGCTGCTGCGCAAATCTTCCCGCCGGGATCAGGAGCTGACCGCTTCCGAAGATATTACGCCGCTGCTCGGTAAGCTGGAGGAATTGGCTGAGCGTTTCCTGGAGACGCGCGACCGGTTGGAATACGAGAAGGTGGAGCTAGCGGACGGCGAAGAGCGGTACCAGTTCTACCGACAGGTATCCTCCAAATTAAACGACATTCGAAGAAGGTTGAAATAGACGATGAGGGAAATTCTTCGCCAGTATGCTGCCGGTTATGCCAAGTCGGAAGAGCAGCTTACCTTGATGGAGGATGATCAGAGCAGCATCCACTACCCGGAGGTATACTTGTTCATCGGTGATATGACGGCGGCAGCCATCGAACCGATCATGGAGATTCATGACCGCAAATGGGACAACAGCGCAAGTGTCATCTATTTTCATGTGGGAACAGACCGTGGCGGCAGGCCGGGGCCGAAAGGCTCCGAATCCTCCAATCGTCTTCACAGTTATCAACTGGATCTGCCGGTGGCAGACGGTGCGTCCAAGTCCTTGCGCAAAGAGCTGTATCAGGCGTTCTATCAAGAACGGGGCCCCCTGTCTGGGTTAAATAAAGCCATTCGGAAGTTGAGCCACCATATTTCAGATTATGGACGCAGTTATTCGTCTTTTGACCGGGTCCATCTGTCTATCATTACACGGGTCGATGACCCGTTTAATGTATTTATCCCGGAAATTTCATTACTGGCAGAATCCATCTTCAATCAGTCGTTCAAATCGGTGCAGATGGATTTGTACGCGCTAATCAATGAGAGGGAGCAGATTGAAACCTATGGCTATACGAGCTCCGTGGGGGTCGCCTTCTTACGGGAGCTTGAGTTGATGCAGAGCCGGGATTACAGCTTCTCCGCACCGCTTCAAATGACGGAGGATGGACTGAGCATCCCGGTCGTTCACCCGGCTTCGCCGTTGTTTGATCTGGTCTACGTGCTGTCCGATAAGAATGAGCGGGGCATCTCCGGTTACTCCGGCATGCAGGATATCTATGATATCATCTGTCATCTCGGCTTGCTTAAGAATCGGAAGCAGAAGGACGAGGCATATGACGGGATCAGAGGCGTTTACAACAATACATCCTTCAAAAGCAACATCATGACCGAATCCGGTCGCCAAGGCTTTGTCTCGGCTGGCTTTGCCCGGGTAAAAAGGCCGAACGAGCCGATTGCCTTAACGGTCCTCTATCATCTCTGCCGGGGACTTCTCCAGCGCATGAAGACCGGACCTGAACCGGAGGTTCAGGAATGCCTGACTTACTTCGGCCTCGACCCGGAAGCCGTAACGGCTAGAGCGAACCGGATGCTCCCGAATGTCGAACATCTGGACGGACTGAAAGGCATGATGTCCCATCCTGTCAGTTATGCCGGACTGAAGCGGATGAATATCCGCGAGGCCGAAGAGGCACTGTTCGGAGAAGGCTGCCAGCAGTTTTTCCATAGCAATTATGAGCTGGAGGTCCAGAAGAGACTAGGGGATACGAGCACAGCCGAAGAAGTACACGCTGCCCTTCGCCGCTCGTTGTCCACACATCCGCATATCGGCTGTTATCAAATCGTGGAGTGGACAAGCGACAAGGGTGGAGCGGGGATCCTGCTCGAAGCGGTCCGTTCCCGAATCCGGGATCTCGGCAGTCTGCTGAAGACGGAGCAGGAAGAACTAACCCGCTATTATGAAGAAAGCGTGGAAACCCAGCCCTTCAAGAAACTGCCCTTTCGGGATAAACAGAATGTGCGCCAGTTCATTCGTTTTTTTGTAGGCGAGGTTTATCATCGCAGGTATGAGCTGCTGCTTCTGGAGACCGAACTTGCGCTGTACAGGTTATATGAGGCGGAGCTTGAGCAGATTCACCGGCATTACAAGCAGCAAGCGAGCATGCTGGACCAGTTGGAAGCAGAATTGCTGGAAGCAGCTCAGTCCAGTATCCGCACGGCAGACGATTATATCGGTCAGAACTTGATGGAGTATTATGGCCTGGTGACAGAGGAGTTGATGCTGGAGCTGGAAAGTAAGCGCGGCGCGGCTGTATTCTTCGAGGATCGCTATGTCGGCAATTTATCCGTTCTCACTCACGAAGGTACGGAGCCGATCCTGGCCAATATGATTCGAGTCTGTCTAAGGGATTTATTGACGGCAGAGCCGTTTGTGCAGACCTTCGAGGAGGAGCTGCTGCGCCGGGCGAACGTAACCATCGAGTATCATAACAAGCAGGTGCTTGCCAAGGAAGATTTGTTTAAGGTGCTCTACCGGATGCTGGAGGAGAACTCCGTTACTTTGGTCAGGCTGCTGGACTATACGCAGGAGCATCGATATGAAGAGAAATATTTCTTCGGCGATGCCGACAGTGAATTCGTTCGCTACGCCATCCGTGCGGATGAAGCATTACGAGTATACAAGCTTGGCATCGTGCATGAGAAGCGCTCCAGCGGGGTCGAGAAGCTGAATCTGATGGGGGGCTTCCATCTGGAGGATCTGATGTATTACCGGAATGGCAGAGCTTACTACGAAACCTATACGGCGAACGGTTATGAATTTCATGGAATGGAACCGGCGCTGCTCCCGGAGCTGCGCTAGCGTTCTTAGATTCTGATAAAGAGAGTAGGCGCGTATTGTGCAACGAAAAATAAACCCTCTCCTGCTGCTGTTGAGTCTGGTCGGCGGGGGAATTGGATTTGCCATTGGGGAATTTCTGCTCCGCCAGTGGGGAACAGGGCTTCCCGTTATTGTGGTTACGGGAATCTATTTCGGGATTCTGGCCTTCTGCATCGGCTTGGCCTGCTTAATCGCAGAATTGATCTCCCCCCGTTTGAGCGGGAGCTCCTGGAGACAGCGATACACGGGCACATCGTGGAAGCTGCTGATTCCATCCACTTTGGTGGCACTGTTCCTGCTTGGCATGCTGTTTGAGTGGGTGTACCAGCTGAACCCGGGCAGCGCCAAGCCCGTGAAGGACGTTGTTCTGGTCATAGACAATTCCGGCAGCATGAAGGATACCGACCCGAATCAGGATCGCTATACAGCAGCCAAAAATCTGATCAACCGCATGGATCGGGATAACAGGGTATCGGTAATCGTGTTTGATCATGCAACAACGTTACTGCAGCCATTTACCCGTGTGAAGAACCAGGAAATCAAGGATGAGATCATGGCGGAAATCGACGGTTTGGCAACAACTGACGGCGGTACGGACATTAGTCTCGCACTTGAGGATACCATGTCGCATATTCAGGAAAGCCAGGATGCGGGGCGAAGCGCCATGGTCATTATGCTGTCAGACGGATTTAGCGAAACCGACCATGATCGTGTGCTTGCGGACTACAAGCAGCAGCAAATCGCGGTGAATACGATTGGCCTTAGCCTCGTGTATAAGGATGGTGCCAATCTGCTTCAAACGATTGCAGCCGAGACGGGCGGGCAATATTACGATGTGCAGAATGCGGCAGACTTGTCTTTTGTTTTTCAGAAAATTTATGATGATGTCGGGGACCGTTCGCTGTTGACGAAGCGAACGGGCGCTATGGAAGACAGCGTTTATTATCAGATCGGAAGAATTGCTGCGATGCTGCTCATTGGCACTGCCATGGGTCTGGCGCTCGGCCTGGTGTTTGACAACCGTTATCTCGCGCGCAGCTTTAGCATAGGCGGTGCGGTATCGGGCTTACTGGCGGGCGTTGTTCTGGAATTTGGCCTCTCCGGGGGAGAAGTCAGAGATGCCAGTGTGCGTCTCTTGGCATGCTTCATCCTCGCAGGTTTGATGACCTTGTTCACGCTGGTGATACCTGTCAAGGAGAACGGCAGGTTAACTGGCGGCACGCAGCGGCCGGGCCGAACAGGACGTGGACAACGGCCGAATGATTCGACAAGCCGAGGATTTTAAGCAGGGGGCGTTCGATATGCAGTATAAAAATGCGGAGCCCGGAGATTGGGTTATTCAGGGATTAAGCCATCAATTGGACGAAGGTTTCTGCACGATTCGCTGGAACTGGCCGCCTGGTCTTCAAGCGGTATACATTCAACGTGTGATGGATGACGGATTCGCCGCATCGAATGGAGATCCGCATCTTGGCAGCCTGCGCTTGTATACCAGAGACGAATACAAGGCGAATAATGGTTATCGTGATCGTGTGGATGGTGTTGGGCAGATCTCATATACGGTGTATGCCTTCTCTTCTGAAAACGGGGAGACCACCTTGATCACACAGCCCGATGAAGCGAACTGCATTCAGTTCAGCACCGGTAAAGCCATGCTGGTATACTCCATTCGCGAAAAAAGCCGCTGGCTGCAATCCTATAAAACGATTGAAATTCAGGTTACAGCCGAAGTGCCTGTACCGAAGGAGGCTCTCTGCTATGTGAAGAAAGAGGGAGCTTATCCGGTGAACAAGGAAGACGGGATATTGTACCCGTTCGTTACGGATTTTGGGGCCGGACGGAATGTACTGCCCGTCATTGAGGTCGGTAAGAACGATTATGTACGCCTGTTTTTTACGGACGGGAAGAAGTATGGACAACGGTATGAGCTGGTGTATAGATAGAGAGAGCAGAGATAGAACACAGTGACAACAACGAAAGCGTCCATGCAATCCAGAGGTTTAGAGGGAGGTACAAATGATGGGCATTTTTGATATTTTCAAGAAGAAGCCGGAGCCGGAGCCAAGGCCGCTGTTTTATGATATTGTGTGCCCTTACTGTTTCAGTAAGTTCACGCCGAAGGAGGTTGTCTTCCGGGCTGCCCACGACCGTGAGGACGACGAGGATTATGCACTTGGGGAAGACGACGAGCTGAATCGTTACCGCGAACGCTTTGGGCTGGATTCGGTCTATGATATTGAGGCTATCATCCGGCCAAGCGACATACCGGAGGAGCATCACATTTATTCGGATCATGTGCTGGTTGGATTGAACGACCGCTACGGTGTCGTCACACGCAGACGCTTATGCCCGAAATGCCATAATGAGCTGCCTGTGACCGCAGGGAAGGTACCGAGCAACATTATCTCGATTATTGGTGCATCCCAAGTGGGCAAGTCGGTGTATATGACTTCGCTGATCCATACATTGCAGCATACGACGGCGGATCACTTCGATGCGGCCTGTATGCCGCTGAATGCGGAGATCAGCCGCAAGTTCCGCACCGGATATGAGGAACCGTTGTTTGAACGCGGAGATTTGCTGGCGTCTACTCAGAAGGAGAAGATGCAGGAGCCTTTTATATTTCAATTCGTGTTCAAGGATGAATCGAAGCCGCCGTTAACGCTTGTATTTTTTGACGTGGCGGGTGAAGGCATGGTGGACGAGGACTACCTGGGACTTCATGGACAGCATATCAAGAACTCCGCGGGCATTCTGTTTATGGTCGATCCGCTCCAGATTCGCTCCATTCGGGAGAAAATCCGTTTGAAGTTCGGTGATCAGCCAGGCGAATGGGTATCCCAGTACGATGAACCTCGCGATGTTGTCCTGACTATGTTCGGTGATTTCATTGCTTATGAGGACAAGGGCAAAACGGATATTCCGACAGCTGTCGTCCTAACCAAGAGCGATATGCTTCATGCGCTCAAGGATGAGGATGGCGAATATGTGAAGCTGAACAGTAACATATTCAACAATATGGTTCACCGCAAGCATTTGAACATGACCGAGTTTGAAAATATCGATGGCGAGATTCGCCGCTTTATCGAGAAGGTCGACCGTCCGTTCAAAGGCACAATGGATGTATATTTTTCGAATACAGCGTATTTTGCCGTGTCTGCCTTAGGCAGCAACCCTGTGGATCAGAAGCTGCAGAGCGTGGTCAGCCCGATCCGGGTGGACGAACCGTTCATCTGGCTTCTGTACAAGCTGAAGTATATTGAGGGGAGGGATGACTAGTGCCGGATTTCCCTTTCCGAAACATACAGCAGCAAATGTACACGAGGGAACGGCGGGGCGTGTTTCGCTCGGCTGAAGGATTTGATACGGTTGCGCGCTCGTCAGGATTGGAACCTTCCTATATCAAAAAGGTGCTGCATCCCTTTTGTCAGTATGAAGCTCCGGCAGAGCTTACGGCACGCAGCGAGAAGGACGCCGAGGCTTATCCTGCCGCTCTTCATCTGTTCCATACGGAAACAGGGGAGACGGTGCTGGGGCGCAGTGTGTTTCAGCCAGCGGATTTCACGGGACTTCGCAGCGCTTTTTTTACGCACCATTATGTGATTCCTGACGGATTTCTGGAAGATGAGCATTCCGCTTACCGGACTTGGCTCCAGGCCTCTTTTGCCAATCATTACGATATTGAAGAGGGGATAGAGCTGCCGGAGTTATCTGCCATGCCGGTTCAGGCTCGCCCGCAAGTTCCCGTCTCGCCTGACCAAACCCCGGCCTTACTGCAGGAACTGGGCATTGACGAGAAGGTATTCAAGCAACTGCTCTATGCATCGATAACCGCAGCTGCGGGTAAGAAAAAGGTGTATATCGTACTGGATGTACCGGTGGAACAGTTGTCCGCGAAGGCGGAGCAGCTGCTCTTTGTGTTGTTTGGCCGACTGCCTTACGCGCTGCGCCGGGTGCTTGGGTTCGTAACGTATGCCAAGGAACCCTACAGCAAGAAGGGACTTCATCTCATGTTCGTGGAGAAGGGCGGCCTGCGCCTGAATGACCGCAACATTGAGAAGGACTATTTATTTGAGCTTGCTGCCGGAAGGGTCATTAATGCGGATTTGAAATGGTCCGAGCAGCCTTATCTTGATTTTGCATGGGATACAGTGCTGGATCTGGCCCGATCTGAACGTTTTTTTGCCTTCGCGGAGCAGATGCTCTCGGATATGGAGCCGTCCCGTCAGATTTCTCTGGATAGCTACGACGATTTATGCGTGCTGTTCCAGATCGAAGAGGGCCGTGAAGATCTGTATAACGACCATAAGTTTGCTGTGCTTCGTGCCTTGCTGCTCTATCTGGAGCCAGCCGGGGCTCTGGGTTTAAAGAAACGGCTGGATGATCTGTTCCTTGCCCTGTTTGCCCATGAGTTTGAGCTTGTGAAGGGAGGACAGGTTCCCGATCCGGCGATTGCCGGGTCCGTGAAGGACTATCACAGCATCAACCCTAGACAGCACAATGACATGATTGTGGAATATTTTATTCGCTCATTAAATAATGCCTTGTCGAAGCAGCGTCAGGATGTGACCCAGGCGATTTATGGCTTGCTGGAGGGCAGTCCGGCTCTAAGCCGTGCCTTCTATGCCAGAGTACTGACCAGCCCGGGGCTGCCTGCGCTGATGTTCGATCCTTATATGAAAGCCAGTATGAAACAGAGGGTAACGCCAACGGATCTGGTTGATCTGATCAGTCTATGGGTGAGGAACCATCCCCTTTTGCTGGAACAGGAGAATTATGTTAGGCTGGCTGAAGCCCAACTCATCGATAAATTACAGCATGATGCAGATCCTGTAAGAGCGGTCAACGCCGTGCTGGATCAATTGGATTCTCTGGAGCATCACGAAGAGCGGGGGATCGCTCGTTACCAAGGCGGGACCGCATTTGCAGACCGAATGATTTATGCAGCCAACCTCTTTCTCTTGCGAGAATTGGAGCCTGAGCAATTGAACCGGAAGCAGCTTCTGGACATTGGATTTCTGCAAATGCCGAAGGAATTCAAAGGGTGGGTAGAACGTTTTGATTCCCGAATACGCTCCAAAGCGGCTGTCATGCTGGCGCTGTACCAGTGGTGCAGCAGAACCGAAGTTAAAGCGGAGGTGCTTGCCGATCTTTCAACCGAGGAGCGGGAGCGCACCCAGCATATTATGCGGAGGTGGCTGCAGCAGGATGTGGCGCCATCCCATTTTGAAAGCATCACCTTGGCCTTCTGCACGGAGATTCATTCCGGCGCTATTGACTACCGTGGCCTGCTGGATTATGTACATAAGTACAGCAAGAGTCCTGAAGTGGTCTACCAGTATATTCAATGGTCTGCGAAGCAGCCGGTATTCGTTAAACCACGGGGTCTCGTGCCGGCCTATGCTGCCGCGATCGTCCAGTACTTCAAGACCCATGACCGCGAAGCATTCAAGAATAAGGAGTACGTGAAGACTTATTTTAGTAACCCTGACCCTGTTCTTAAGGGGGTCTATACGAAGGTTAGGGCCGAGCTGGCTTCGCCATTCATGAGATTTATCCGAAGCCATCCGAGGTTCGTAAAAATAGCTTCAGCTGCACTTGTCCTCATCTTGGCCGGCGGTATCTTTCTCATGGTGCAAAACGGGAAGGATCCTGCGGATCCGAATTCAGTTGATACGCCTCCAGTTACCGTGCCTCCTGTCTCGCAGGATACGGTTCCGGAGCAGCCGCTGTTGACGGCGTCCGTAGTGGAAGAAGGTGAGCAGAAGGGCTTGACTGAACTGAGCTTCCATTTCAAACAGTCGGCAGCTTGCCGGGATTTCAATATGGAGAATCTCCAGGTCCTGGGTCAGGATGCAAACCTATTGTTTGAAGCGGCAAGTCCTGAACTATCACGGACGTGCACGGATGAAACAACAGGGGGAGCGGGCACCGATCCAACAGGAACAGATTCTGGTTCCAGCCAGGATCAGACAGATTCGAATTCGGGGACAACAGCGGGAGACGCAGAAGGAGCAGGCTCAGATTCTTCCGAGTCGGTTGATGGTGGAGAAGAACCGGAGTCCTCAGGAACCGAAAATGACTCACAGCAGAAGCTGCCATATACAAGCAAAGTTATCGTGAAGCTGGATAAACCGCTGGATGTGTCCCTAATCGACAAGGTTGTTGTGGATGGCATATCTTATGAGCTGTCCGATGAAAGTGCGCTTTCTGAAGAGCAGACGCCTGAGAATGGAACGTCTGAAAGAAATGAGTCATCTGAGAATGAGTCTGGCAGCGGAAATTGAATATAATGAGGGCGAAGGAGCATACAGATCATCTGTGGGCTCCTTCATTTTATATATCCACGCAGCAGCCGGACTACTTCCTCAGCGGCTTCAATCGCCTCAGTCAGGGAAGAGGTCAGACGATCGGTGAGGGCAATGATATCTTCGTGCTCATCCGGCGTGTTGAGAACCTGTTCAACGTTGGGTTCCTGTGTACGTTCTGTTTTATGGAGAAGTCGCAGGACTTTAACAAAGCAACCGTGGCTTGGAACAGCTCCAAGGCTTACATTGGCGGTGAACGGGTATCTTACAATGGAGCCGTTTGTGAAGCAAAATGGTGGACCAAAGGGGAAACGCCTGGCCAAGCCGGTGTGTGGAAAAAGGTTCAGTAAAAAAATGTGCCATCCTTATAATGGATTAGAGATGGGAGGTTAAGCGAAATGTCATATCAGAACGCACTTGAGGCTTATATTGCGGCTACGAACACACATGACTTTGATCAAGTGGCCCGGCTGCTGGATGAAGAGGCGGTTTATTGGTTTTCGGACCGGAGCTGCACGACCTTGGATGAGATCAGGTTGTATTTCGAGCAGGCGTGGGATGCCATTCGGGAGGAGGTATACCGGGCGGAGGATGTGGAATGGATTGCGAGTGATGCCCATTCGGCGGTGTGTATCTACACCTACCACTTCGAGGGTTATCACCAGGGGACATTTATGTCCGGGAGCGGCAGAGCCACCAATGTGTTTATTCGAGATGTCGAGGGATCATGGAAATTAAAGCATGAGCATTTAAGTTCGATTCAATGAATCGGTTTGATATAAACCATAAATAAAAGAGAAAGAGCCCTTGAAGGGCTCTTTCTCCATCATATTGAAAACGGGGAGCGGTTGGTCAAAGAATGAGCGCCCCGCCCCGTTCTTCCTTATTAATACAATGTTTTCTTTTTCTGACTAATGGCGTGTATGTATTTAATTGTAAGTTTCCATAACACTTTCCCGAGCCAAAACATCAACACACCAATCACAATAGAAATTGGTAGGAACAGCAATGGGCTTGGTGTATATGTTCCCATTTCGATTGTTATGCCGGCAATATCGTATCCCATAAGATATCCAACAAATTTAATAATTCCACCTATGGGTGTAATAACTCCACTAATCATTAAAGCAATGGAAAGAGTACTGAGAAGAGGTAAAAGAAACATACCGCTGACGCCTGCAAAGCTGCTGCAAAATGCAAATACAGCACCGAATTTACGCCAACTAAATTTACTGTTCTTTGAAATGGATTCACCTAAGTATGCTTTCGCTAATTCTTTTGGGTTTCCTAACCGCTCGATGATTTGTTCAGAAGATACACCATTATTTTGTAATTCAAGCATTACACTTTTGATTTCTTTTACAATGTCCATACGCTCCGAAACGGACATAGATTTCAAATGCTTTTCAATTTTTTCAAGATAGTCATTCGTAATTTTATCCAAAATTTCACACTCCCTTAATTTCTGCTATAGCAAGTAATAAATTATCCCATTCTAAGGACATCGCGTTTAAGTATTCGTTTCCTTTGTCTGTAATGGAATAATATTTTCTCGGTGGCAAACCCTCTGTACTTTCTTGCCAAGATGAAGAAACATATTCTTCTTTCAATAATCTTCTAAGCAGAGGATAAATTGTATTTTCTTTTGCAGCAACAATAGGATACTGCTCTAACTTACTTATGATTTCATACCCATAATAGGGTCGCTGCTTTATTAGCATTAGAATACAAAATTCGAGTGTTCCTCGCTTAATTTGTGATTTCCAATCTTCGACATTCATGATATTATACCTCCTGCATATACATCGTATAACACAGTATATCAAATATCAATAGTACATCAGAATTTTATCATTCAACGTAATAGAGGGAATCGCTTGCTACTTTATCGTTTTTCCTTTTTGCCTATTTGCTAAATTCAGCAAGTAAAATATTTTCAAAAGGATTAGGACTATGATCTCTGCCCAAACTGTTCAAACTGACGACCAATGTATGCTTGCCTCCAAGTGTACCTCCAGCAATAGTAGAAAACCCTAGAATGCCACCTGTGTGTCCCCATATCGAGACACCGTTTGGAAGCTTAGTTTCAAAGATTCCAAGACCATATCCATCGATTCCTGCTCTTCCTGTAGGAACTGTAGTAAGCATTTGTTTTAGTTGCTGTTCCTTCAGTAATTTACCGCCGAGCAAGGAAGAGAAGAATTTATTCAAGTCGTCAGCAGTAGAAATCATATCTCCAGCCGAGCTGCCTGCACTTGGGTTATAGTAAGTAACGTCTTTTATCTCACTTGCTTCGTCTGGTTGGGAATATCCCCGAGCATGCTTGGTGCCTGGAATAACGCTTGAATTGCCAGGCAGGAATGTATCCGACAATTCAAGCGGTTCAATAATCCGATTCTCAATCTCTTCCGCGTAGCTGTTTCCGGTTACTTTTTCAATAAGAATACCCAGTAATACGTATCCTGTGTTTGAATAAGACCAGCCCTTTCCTGGGGCAAAGTCTGGGGGCAGAGAAATCCCCATCTTCACTATTTCTTCAGCCGTATACGATTTTTTTGTATCCATAAAATCAACGTCTTTTGACCTTGAATATTCAGCGATACCACTCGTGTGGTTCAATATCTGCCGGATGGTAATCTGTTTACCATGATATCCGTTTCCTTGAATGACACCAGGCAGCCATTTTTCGATGGAGTCGTCAAGATTCAAGCGGTTCTCTTCAGCTAATTGAAGTACAACTGTTGCGGTGAACGTCTTCGTCACGCTGCCAATGCGAAAGCGAAAATCTGTTTCCATTGGTTTTCCGGTGCTTAGATTCGCTACCCCAGTCGCATAACCCCACGTTTTTCCACCCTCAGATGTTTTAACAAGTATCCCCGGGAATCCAAGTTGCAATGTATCCCGCATGGCTTGCTTGACGGAATTATGATCTCGTTGAGTGCTTGTTTGTAACGGACGAGATACATTTTGAGTGGGTTCTGCTTTTACAATTGAGGTTGGTGATGAGTATTGCAGGGAAATTCCAGTTATTAAAAGGGCCAGACTTGCAAATGTAATTTGACTACGTATTTTCATAAGGCATTCCTCTTCTCTATTTCATATTGTATGGTTTACCAACGCCATTCTGCCTAACAAGCGGTGAATTTCTCTTTTCTCACATGTATGTTAACCCCCTAAATTACTTCTTTTTCTTGAAAAACGGGTTTGTTTTTCATATATACGTTATATTTGTTCCGCCTTTCACAGCTACCTTTTGCATATACATCGTACAACACAGTATATCTATTATCAATAGTATATCGGATTTTATTATTTAACGTAAAGCGATATGTTGAATGAAATTCAGCATCAACAACCGCCGAGCGCAAGCAGAAACAGCAGGTCAGGGTACGAAATAGGGAGCATAAGTCCTTGTATAGAGCTGGTTTCCGGGCGCATTTTGAGAGGGGCAAGGGTTGTATACCTTTTCCCTCAAAATCAGCGTTCAGCTGCCTGTAGATTCGATCCATGTTGAATTTATTAACAGAATATAAAATCACAAGATTTTATCCCATGTTTATGGAAATGTATCCCTTCTCAATAGAGAGGTTAGGTTCCATGATACAAATATGAATATGCATTAAATATATGAAGTTCTTTGAAGGGAGGCTGTAGCAGAGCGTTGGGATAAGAGATTGATATACTGGAATGAAGAGGGGGATATGATAAACGTTACACAATCCATCTGGAAAAAATAGTAACCGCTTTCAAAATAAGTTGAATTTCGGGCGAAATTCGAAATGGGGCAAGCCATCATGGATATAACCCGATGACACCGAGAGAACAGACATTCATGGTAATGCTGTATCCTTTGCAATCGAAATATATCGACAGAGGTGAAAACGGTGAACTCATTTATGACGAAAAAGCACCCGAAATGGGTGGTATGGTTTCTGGCTCTAATCCTTATCTTTACCCCTCTTCTCAACGCGCCTGTATCCTATGCTTCAGATGGTGCCCCTCCCTCAGACATACCGGCAGTCAGTTCCAGCGTCGATCCGTTGACGGTAACAAGCGCAACTTATGGATCTCAGGATCCGTTGGCGCCGCAGAATCTTCGTATTGAAAGTGTCTCTCATAACATGGCGATATTTCAATGGGATTTCAAACCCGTCGAAGGTGAAAATAATATACAAGTGTGGGACGCGGATTCAGGCAACTGGCTGGCATGGGGAAACTTCTGGACTCGTGCGGTGACCGGATTGACACCTGAAACGACCTACCGAATCTATATTACTTGGGACGGCGACGTGAAAAAAGAACACAAAAGCAATGTATTGGAATTCACCACAACCAAAGATGAAGCTGAATATAAAGATACACCGTTGACTCCTCCAAGTCATCTTAAGATTGAAGATGCAACGGAAGATACGGTTACGCTGAGTTGGGGTTCGAGTCCCGGGGCCGAAGCCTATGACATTTATATTAATGGAGCATGGAAAGGCGGCACTTGGGAAAACTCCGTTACCACGGCTACTTATGGACCTTTGGAAGCAGGAGAGACTTATACTTTTAAAGTAGGTGCACAGAGAAGTGTGAATGGAGCTTTGGAAGCATCCGCCAATAGTAATGCTGTTACCCTTAAATGGGGGGAGCTGGCTCAACCTCGAGGGTTACAAGTAGTCACTTCTACACGATCTACGGCTTCACTGGGCTGGGCACCGGTGCCCGGGGCCACAAGTTACGACATTTATCAGGATGGGGTAAAGGTTGGCTCGAGTAGCGGGAGCCGATATGTAGCTGCTGGACTGGAAGAAGGAAAGACCTATTCGTATAAGGTAGTGGGTCATAACAGCCTATGGACTTCGTCTGAAAGCGAAGCTGTGTCGGTAGTGCCTGGCAGCAATTATAACAATATTACGTACTACACTTCTTGGTCAGCTAGTACCGAAGAGCGTAATTTTCATCCTGGTGACTTGGATGTATCACAGATCACCCACATTAACTATGCCTTCGCCGATATATGCTGGAAAAAATACGGGAGCGGGCCGAGAGCCTGCGAAGACCCTAATATTCCTGCACAGGATCGATACGTCCATGACGGAGAAATTGTGATTGGAGATCCGACATTTGATTTTCAGAATTTCGCAGCTTTCGAATCTATCAAGGCATCGAACCCTCATTTGAAGCTTATGGTTTCAGTAGGAGGCTGGACTTGGTCTGATAATTTTTCTAACGTAGCCATGACGGAAGAAACACGCCGTACTTTTGCTAATTCTGCTGTGAAGTTCCTACGAGATTATAAGTTTGATGGTCTGGATGTTGACTGGGAATATCCTGTTGAAGAAGGTGAAGAGTCGAACTCCAGAGCACCGGAGGATAAAGAAAACTTCACATTATTAATGAAAACCGTTCGCGAGGCATTGGATGCTGCGGGGTCAGAAGATGGAAAATATTATCTGCTGACGATTGCTTCCGGTCAGGGAGATAACTTTACCGTTAACGCAGATTTTGCGAATTCAGTCCAGTATCTGGATTTCATTAATATTATGACTTATGACTATAGTGGCAAAGATGACCCGTTTGGTCATCATAATTCACCATTGTTCTATGATAAAGCTCTTTCAAAGTCTTCTGCTCCAAGAAATCATGTGCTTGGCGGATTGTTAGGCCATCTGAATGGCGGGGTACCACAGCATAAATTGATTGTGGGAGTACCCTACTATGGCAAGGGCTGGGATGGCTGCGGGCCACTTGGTCAGTATCAGACTTGCAATAAGGGCGGGACTGATTTGAAGTCTTGGGAAAATGCCATTTTCGATTTCAGTGATCTCGAGAACAACTACATCGACAAGAACGGGTACAAGAGATATTGGAACGAATCGGCTAAGGTGCCTTATCTGTACAATGATCAGAATAAAGTGTTCATCACCTACAACGATAAGAACACCATGAAGTATGCGGCTTCCATCGTGAAATCGTTGGATATTGCAGGCGTCATGAGCTGGGAAATAAGTGGTGATCGTAATAAAACATTAACCACCCAATTAGTCCATGACCTGCCGGTTAACGGCAAAGTCAATGCTTCAGCATTACAGGCCCCAACGAATCTTCAACGGGTCAATGCCGACTCCAGCTCCATTCAAGTCACATGGGATGCAGTGCCAGGGGCAACGGGGTACGAAGTCTATGTGAACCATGCATTGGTAGGTTCAGTCACCGAGAAGGGTTATATCATTAATGGCCTTAAC
Organism: Paenibacillus vortex V453; assembly: GCF_000193415.1. NCBI lineage: Bacteria > Bacillati > Bacillota > Bacilli > Caryophanales > Paenibacillaceae > Paenibacillus > Paenibacillus vortex. The sequence goes on along the minus strand of NZ_ADHJ01000053.1, from coordinate 168,522 downwards.
GCTCTAACGAATTACAAGATTCATGTGCTTGCTGTGGATCGGGCGGGGGATGAAATTAACCGCGTGTCCAGCGCTTCGAATCTACTGAGCGTTACGACTTCTGGCAACAGCACAGGCGGATCTGAGGGTTCCGGCGGATCAAGCGGATCCGGTTCTACTACGCCTTCGACGCCGCAGCCGCCTAAAGGAAAGGATGAACTGGAAGCAAAAGTTGTGCTTGAGGGAGATAAGGCAGTGGTTACCGTGCCAACGGCAGCAGCAGTTAACAGCATTAACCTTTCGGACTCTTCCAGTTTCCAGATTCATGCGGGCACGGGTGCGAAGCAGGCTGAGTTTGAGATTCCACAAGAAGTGATTGCAGCCATCGCGAAAAAAGGAGCCCAGGCAAGTCTGTCCGTTATCGTAAACGGCACAGAATATCGGATTCCGGCTTCGCTGATCTCGGTTTCCGGCCATGTGAAAGTCTCCATTGTGGCTCCCGGTGCAGCCGATGCAACGAGCGTGGCATCCCTGCTTAAGGGTAAAGAAACTCTGACTTCTCCGCTGTTGTTCAAGCTCGAGCAGCTGAACGCGGATAAAACAACTACGGAGCTGAAACATTACGGGAAATCCTATGTCAGTGAGCTGGTAACCGTGGATGCCAAAAAGATAGATACAAAGCGCGCGGGCGGAGTGGTTTATATATCAGGCACAAATGAGCTTCGATCCTCTCCAACCTTGTATAAGGTGAATGCGGACGGTACGGTTACCGTGGAGATGAGGAAGACGGGAAGCGGTATTTATGCTCTGCTTCAGCAGGATGTCCGGTTTAACGATAGGATTCCTGCTTGGGCACAGGAAGACGTGGCACAAGCGGCTGCGAAGCTGATTGTGTCTGGGGAGAGCATCAGCACGTTTGGTGCGAATAAAAACATTACCCGTGCCGAAATGATATCCATTGTAGTGAAAGGGCTGGGTATTCTTCCAGATGATAGCCTTGCTAACTTCCAGGATGTGAGCGCGAATGCCCCTTATGCCAAAGAAATTGCGGCTGCCAAGGCAGCAGGGCTGGTGAAGGGGCGTACAGGCGATATCTTTGATCCAAACAGTCTGATTACCCGTGAGGAATTGGCTGTCATCCTGAGCAGTGTACTGGAATATGCAGGCAAGAAGAATGAGGCTGATCAAGGGCTGTTAAACAAATTCAAAGATCACTCCAAGGTGTCGTCCTATGCGAAGTTGTCCGTCGCCTTCGTAGTGGAACAGAAGATTATGCAGGGGGTATCCGCTGCCAAGCTGGATCCGCAATCCCATGTGACGAAAGCTCAAACGGTTGTAACTGTCATGAGATTGCTGCGCGTAGCGGAGTTATTGAACTAATAAACATGACGGAATCAAATTAAATGGATGCCTTTCAGGCGGTTTGACGCTGCCTGGAGGCATCTTTTTTTCGATTCATGGGTACAGCTTACAGTCGGCTGAAACGCTGCTGCGTATGGTTCAGAAAACGAACCCGTGCTTCGGGAAAACTTCTTCGGTGGGCAACATTTTCGGATGCCTTTCCGCCATAGGGATGATCAAACACAATAACGGCTCTCATAAATGACCTCTCTTCTCAGGAATATTGTTTCCGCCATTATAAATATGTTTCTAGGGAACGATTTAATATATCCATGCCCATTAAGTCAATATTGTTTCCAAGGAAACTTTAATTAGTTCCAGGATCTTGTTATACTAAATAGGACGATAGCCGAGCGTAAGGAGATACGGATATGGAAATAGACCGGAATTCTGCTTCTTCTTGGGAACGAACCTCTCGGAAGGATCAATGGATCCTTGAATTAAAGCAGAAGGTTTCCGTGCTGCAGAAGAAATTCCAGGCCGAGGATGACGAAGAGAGACAGTGGATGATACAACGCTGCAATCAGCCGGAGCTAATCGAGTTGCTGAGGGAAATGACCGTTACGATGCTGCACGTGGTGGATGCGGTAGGCAGATTGGAGCCTGTTAACGGGATCACGATTTCCAAACAGTTCGGGATTCCGAAGGGCAGCGTCTCCAAAATAACCAAAAGATTGGTTGATAAACAGATTCTCCATATGGAGAATCTGCCGGATAACAAAAAAGAAATCATATTTACGCTGACTCCTGCCGGAAGAGAGATCTTCAAGCTGCATGGTGCGCTGCACGAGCAAATGGATCTCGGAATCAGCCTTTTCTTGCGAAGATACAGCGAGGATGAACTGCGATTTTTGAATCGGAGTATGCAGGATACGATCGATGCATCTTGGGTTAACTTTGAAGACAGCGAGGAGCCGAGCCTGATTCAAGGGGAAGCTGGCGAAATGTGCCTCCCCGAAGACCAACTCAAGACTGAGGGGGTTCCGCTATCGGTTTTCGGAAGTGAAACGGAGGAGATCGAGAGAATCCTGAGCATGCTCCGCAGGCTGGATTCCCCCAGCTTGAAGAGAGCGGAGGCCATTTTGACGGATGTGTTTTTCACTGAATTCGACGAATAATGGTTTGAACATAGCAAGTGAAGAGAAATGTTGTACTGCTGCCCGTGTTAAGATGAGTCTATCAAATAAAATGAGGTGATCCCGAGATGGCGTTGAAATGCGATAATATTTTTGTGAACCTGCCTGTAAAGGACCTGGAGAAAACGAAGGAATTCTTCTCGAAAATCGGTTTTGAATTTAACGCGCAATTTACGGATAAGAACGCAGCCTGCCTGGTAATCGGCGACAATATTTTTGCGATGCTGCTCACCGAGGATTATTTCAAAACTTTCACGAAGAAAGATTTGTCCAATGCGGCCAATACAACGGAAGTTATTCTGGCATTGTCGGCAGACAGTCGTGAGCAGGTAGACGAAATCGTGAATCATGCACTCGCTGCAGGGGGATCGCCTTCCAATGACCCGGTGGATCATGGATTTATGTATGGATGGAGCTTCCAGGATCCAGATGGTCATCTGTGGGAAGTCATGTACATGGATCCGGGTCACGTAGAATAAAAGTGATTCACATTAAAAGCACAAACCGTAATGAAGCATAGAAACCATAAAATGAAGCGGCGGAAGACTCCAAGTGTTATGGGGAAACTGCCGCTTTACTTTTATTTGGAAATCCATTATATTTGTATGTGCAAACAATAAATGGTTGATCATCGTGATGAACTTAGCGAAAGAGGTAGCCATGATGCTGAATACGTATATCAAAGAATGCCTGTACTTTACAGCCAATCGTCTTAGCCGGGTGATTACGAAGATGGCAGAAGACGAGTTTGCCGCAAGCGGATTATCACCAACGTATGCTTATTTACTTATGGCTGTGTATGAGAAGGAAGGGATCTCGCAGAAGGAATTAGGCGAAATTCTCCATCTTCAGCCTTCTACGGTTACCCGACTGATTGAGAAGCTGGCCGTCAAAGGCCTCGTGTATAATCGGGTAGAGGGAAGGATGTCGCTGATTTACACAACGGATAAAGGGAAAGCGCTCGAAGAGGTTATTCACGAATGCTGGAACCATCTGCGCAGCCGGTATGGTGCCATCTTAGGCAACGCTGAAGGCGACGAATTATCACTGCGGCTCTATGAGGTTAGCGATCAATTAGAGAATAAGGACTGAGGTCTTTATTTTCACGAATTATAATTGTATGTACAAACAAATTTAATATAAAATAATGAGCTTCACAACTGAATCTTGATTCTAACAAGGAGGTGGATCCACTTCGTCATTACGGGTTATCGGTTATCTGGAACAAACAACATATTAAAGGAGTGAATGGTTCATATGGAAAGAGTACTTGTCATTAATGCCCATCCTAGAGTTGTAAGTGCAGATTCTCTAAGCTTGCAGGTGTTGGATCATTTCATAAGCCAGTATCGCGCACATAGTCCTGAGAGCGTGCTCGAACAGATTGATTTATATCGAGAGCATGTGCCTGCCATTGATGTGAATTTGTTGAACGGGTGGGAGAAGCTTGAAACCAGGGAGCTTCTAACAGAAGATGAGGAGAAGGTGATGGGCCGGATGGCAGAAATCTTGCAGCAGTTCAAGAGGGCTACGAAATATGTGATCGCTATGCCGCTGCATAATTTTAACGTCCCTTCCAGGCTGAAGGATTATTTGGACAACATCATCATACCGCAGGAAACGTTCAGATACACCGAAAGCGGTTCCGAGGGACTCCTTACGGATGGGCGAAGCGTTGTGGTGATTCAGGGCAGTGATGGGATATATACCGAGAACGATTGGTATAGTGAGGTTGAATATTCGCATAAGTATTTGAAATCCATGTTCGAATTTCTGGGCATTACCGATTATCAGATCATCCGTGCGCAGGGGCACGCTATTCTGGATAAAAAGGATATTCTGGATACAAGCCGTTTGGCGGCTGCCGAGATTGCCGAGCGGTGGAGTGGAGAAAAACCGTCGGAGGCAGGTTAACCGGTGTTGGAATAACACATCCATTATTGAGTTTTCAATAAAAACGTTAAACCAGCCGCGGCTCTCTAACCACGGAGCTAATATGAGAAGAAGGCCCTCCAAGGTAACTTGAAGGGCCTTCTTCGTTTAATTGATTTGAGCTTCTGTTGTAACTTGCCATAATACGCCGAACTTGTCCTCCAGCACACCGAAAAGCGTTCCCCAGAACTGAATCTTCAGCGGGTCAAAGACCTTGCCGCCCTCTGCCAGTCGGTCAAAGTCTTCATGTGCATCCGAATCTATTTAAAGCAGTGTACGGGTCGTCCTACAGAATAGGTGACAGCAGACGGGAGATCGACTCCTTGAACTTGACCCATCTCGAGCGTTCAAGATACTGCTTCATGGTGAGCTGGCTGGATACACGAAGATCATGGTGGAATATTCGAGTTAATCGTTTCGACAGCTGCTCATCGTACAGGAAGGCATTCACTTCGAAATTGAGCTTGAAGCTGCGAACATCAATGTTCGCCGTGCCAACGGATGAGATTTTCTCATCAATGATGATGGTTTTGGCATGAATGAACCCGTTATTGTATAGATATACGTTAGCACCCGTTCTCAGCATCTCCCCGATGTAGGACAAGGTTGCCCAGTACACAAAGGGATGATCCGGTTTATCCGGGATCATCAGGTGAACCTCTACACCGGACAGCGCCGCAATGCGAAGCGCATCAAGCAGGCTTGCATCCGGGATAAAATAGGGCGTCTGGATATAAATTGATTGTTTGGCGGACGAGATCATTTTGATATAACCGTTCTTGATGTGCTCGTATCTTGAATCGGGACCGCTGGTGACAATCTGAATGCCGACATTACCCGGTGAATTGATCTTGGGAAACAGATTGGATTCATAGGAGATGTCATTATGGTGAGAAGCCTGGTTCCAGTCCAGAATGAAACGAACCTGCATCGCGTAGACGGCTTCGCCTAAGATGCGCAGATGGGTATCACGCCAATACCCGAATTTGGAGTTCAGGCCCAAATACTCATCCCCGACATTAAAACCTCCGACATAGCCGATATTGCCATCAATGATCGCCAGCTTCCGGTGATTTCGGTAATTTAAGCGCAGATTAATGAAGCGCAGCTTGGAAGGGAAGAAGGCCTCGGCTTCACCACCGGCTTCGCGAAATGCCTTGAAGAATCCCTTGGTTAATTGACGTGAGCCGAGCTCATCGTATAGAACCCGGACTTTCACGCCTTCTTTTACCTTTTTGGTTAACAGGGTCATCAACTTCTTGCCAAGCTCATCACGACGGATAATATAGTATTGAATGTGTATGTAGACTTTGGCTTCCTCAATATCCTGAAACAGTCGTTCAAACTTCTTGCGTCCATCCGTGAAAATCTCGACGTCGTTGTCGTCCGTAAGAATAGCCTGATTTTCGTTGATGTGCATATGAATCAAATCGCTGTTATCCTTGGCGGCCTGGTTGCGAAACGGGTATTCCCCGGAACTCATTCCTTCCATCTGGGACAGTAACACCTTCTCAATACCGGTTTTCTGCAGGTCATCCCAATGAAAGAGTCGGATTCTTCTTAAGTTTTGAGCGAACAGCAGGTACAGAATAAACCCGAGAATGGGTATAAAGGACAGCACCAACAGCCATGCCCAAGTCGAGCCGGCATCCCGCCGTTCCCTAAAGACCACGAACATGGAGAACACAATATTCAGAACGATGATCAGACCAAGAATAATGGAAGTAACATGCATGTTTTTTTATTATCCTCCTAAACTATAGCCTTGCCCTTGCAATGCTTCATATTATACGTGAGCCGTTAGGAGAAGTATATATCCGCAGTATGGCGTGCAACCGATGTTTTTAAACGGTGGATGCGGCAGCGTCTTCATTTCATACAAGCTGTCACGGTTGCTATTTGTATCACAACTCGTTGTCATGATACGATGATTGAAAAAAGTAGGAGAAGGGGCATGCTGTTTTGCTGAAAATGAATAAGTTTTTCAAATTGTGTCTTGCCGTGATCCTGGTTCTGATCATTATTTACTTGGGATCGCTGGTGAATTTTATATTCAGACCGATTCTTTCGTTCTTCTCCATTATCCTCGTGCCTTTGATGCTATCGGGATTTTTCTATTACCTGCTCAGGCCGCTGGTTGATCTTCTGGAAAAGCGAAAGCTCAATCGCTCGCTGGCGATTCTGCTCATTTATGTCGTATTTGCCGGTATATTCACGGGATTCATTATCGGAGTGTGGCCGTCCCTGCGTGATCAAATCATTGCGCTTGTGGACAATGCGCCTGCGTTGTTTGCTGCATTAGGGGAACAGCTGCAGGAATGGGAAAATAACGGTTTGTTCAAGGAGATATTTCCGGAGGATTCTAATCCACTTACCCAATTAACCGACTATTTGAATCAAGGCTTTACGTTCCTCACGAATTACATTATGAATCTGTTCTCGATTGTATCGAACTTTGCCATTGTATTGTTTACGTTCCCGATCATGCTCTACTACATGCTGAAGGAAGGCGGGAAGTTCGGGAAGATGATTGTCAGCTTTATGCCGAACCGCTTCAAGGAAGTGGGTGCTTCGGTACTGGATGAAATCAATAGCGCACTCAAAGGGTTTATCGTGGGACGGGTGCTCGTCAATTTGGCTTTGGGCGTCTTGATGTACTTCGGCTTCCTCATTATTGGGCTGCCGTATGCCTTGCTGCTTACAGTGGTAGCGTTCTTTGCAAACTTTATTCCGTTTATCGGGGCCATTCTGTCCTCCATCCCGATCGTTATCATCGGGTTCATCCAATCCCCGGGAACGGCAATCTGGTCCCTCGTTGTCATTCTGGCCGCTCAGCAAGTTCAGGATAATCTGATTGGTCCGTATATCTTTGGTAAACAGTTGGCCATTCACCCGATTACAATCATCATCCTCGTCCTGGTGGGACAGGATCTTGGCGGGATTATCGGAATTCTGATCGTGGTGCCCGTGTATATGATCATTAAAATTGTGGTTACCAGAGTGTATCAGCTGTTCTTTAAGGAAAAATGGGAAAAAGCTTGAGCTCAGAAATGAGCTGAATGCAAAAAGTGAAGCCGTTAAGAACGGGTATTCGTTCTTGACGGCTTTTTTATGAAGGGAAAGGGGCTTGGAACAGAATATCTTGCTTGACAACAAATAGGAAAATATATAATCTTTAATTAAAGATATTATAAATTGAGATTGTATTCAAATAACTATGATCATCTACCAAATAACGTTCGATAAGGGGGAGAAGAAACATGACGTTACAAACGGCAGGCATTCATCATATTACGGCTTATGCACAGGATCCGCAGAGGAACGTTGATTTTTATACTGGCGTGCTTGGGTTAAGAATGGTGAAGAGGACGGTCAATTATGATGCGCCAGAGGTTTATCATTTGTATTTCGGGGATGAGGCAGGGCAGCCAGGAACGATTATTACGTTCTTTCCGTCTTCTGCTTCGCGAAGAGGCATGCATGGAGGGGGGCAGGTCGGTTATATCACATTTGCAGTGCCTCAAGGCGCTCTTTCCTACTGGGAGCAGCGGTTGCGGGGCTTTGGCGTCTCGGTTATGAAAGCGTTCAGGTTTAATGAGCCTTATCTTCAATTCTCTGATCGTGATGGGCTTCGCCTGGAACTGGTTGAGCGGGACAGCGGATCGATGAGCGGGTGGAGCGTGGATGACATTACTTCGGAGACAGCAATTAAAGGATTCGGCGGTGCGGTGCTATTCAGCAGCAAGTGGAAGGAAACGAAGGAGGCGCTTGAGCAGGTACTGGGACTTACATTCATTGGGGAGGATGTGAACTATGCCCGGTATGCGTCCGCGGGACCCTGCGGGAATATGATTGATCTTCCGATGCGGGATATCTCTTGGGGCGCTGGAGGTGCCGGAACTGCTCATCATATTGCTTGGCGGGCAAAAGACGATATGGAACTCGGTGAATGGAAGGAATGGGTGAAGAAGTACGGGTACGCATCCACCGATATGATGAACCGCAATTATTTTAAATCGTTATATTTTAGGGAACGAGGGGGCATATTGTTTGAGATTGCCACGGATGTGCCTGGATTTACGATGGATGAGGATCTCCGTTCATTGGGTGAACGATTGAAACTTCCTGCGTGGTTGGAGCAAGAACGCCTCCGAATTGAGGAAGGACTGGAGTCGATCCAAATTCGTACACTGGAGAGGGGCAAGTGAAATGATATCCATTGATCCAAAAGTCCAAGACGAACGGGACAATTACAAGCTTTTGATTGGCAGTGTTGTCCCCCGACCGATCGCTTTTGTTACAACATTATCAGCGGATGGCGTGCTGAACGCGGCGCCGTTCAGCTATTTCTCGATTGTGTCCAGCAATCCTCCCATGCTGTCCGTTTCGGTTCAGCGAAAGAATGGCATCGCAAAGGATACGGCGAGGAATGCCATGCTTAAGGGTGAGCTTGTCATCCATATCGTGGACGAAGATAACGTGGCAGCCGTGAATGAAACGGCTGCGAATCTTCTACCGCATGAAAGCGAGATTGAACGAACGAATCTGACGCCGGTGGCCAGTGAGGCTGTTGCCGTTCCCGGCATTCAGGAAAGCAAGATTCGCATGGAATGTGTACTGGAACAGGCGGTTGCCTTGAATGACGCAGAACAGAGGCCAGCTGCTGATCTGCTGATCGTCCGCGTGGTAAGGTTTCACGTATCGGAGGAACTCTACGAGAAGGGCCGGATTGACGCTGCCAAGCTGAAGCCTGTGAGCCGTATGGCGGGGAACATCTATGCTGCTCTGGGAGATATGTTCACCATTGAGCGGCCATTATAACGCAGGCGAGATACGATAAATAATTCAACGATATAGGAGGAGTGGTTAACGGATGAGATTTCAATCGAAGGTTGTTATCGTAACAGGAGGCGCCAGCGGGATTGGCGAGGCAACGGTAAGGCTTTTTGTTAAAGAGGGAGCCAGCGTTGTTATTGCGGATTTCTCTGACCGGGGACAAGCTGTTTCAGACGAATTAAGTGCAGCGGGGTTTAACACCCTGTTTGTCAAAACCGATGTAACCAAGGAGCAGGATGTTGCCAACATGGTTGAACAGACGGTCAAGCAGTATGGGCGTGTGGATATCTTGTTTGCGAATGCAGGCATTGCGCATGACGCTCCCGCAGATCAGTTAACGATGGAGAATTGGCAGAGAACGATTGATATTAATCTTACAGGCGTGTTTCTCTGTGATAAATATGTAATCCAGCAGCTGTTATCCCAGGGATCGGGCGGGGCTATTGTAAACTGCGGATCGATCCATAGCCATGTCGGAAAAGCAGGAGTAACCGCATATGCTTCGGCTAAAGGCGGCGTTAAGCTGCTGACGCAGTCGATGGGCGCTGATTATGCCTCCAGAGGAATCCGGGTCAATGCAGTGTGCCCGGGTTATATCGATACTCCGCTTATTCAGGGAAGAACTGAAGCGATCACGCAGCACTTGGTCGGCCTGCATCCGATGGGGCGCTTGGGGCAGCCTGAAGAAGTAGCTAAAGCCGTGCTGTTTCTTGCCAGCGAAGACGCATCCTTTATTACTGGCACCACCTTGCTGGTGGATGGCGGATATACAGCGGTTTAAACCATATGAAGAAGCCCCGAGCATGCTCGGGGCTTCTTTGTTATATATGACAGATACGGGATAGGGCAAATTATATAATGCTGACGCCAGCACTGCCGTAACCGGCAGTTGCAGTGATCAGAGTCAGACCTGTTGCTGTTGTGGAGAATACCATCAACAAGCGGGTATTTGCTGCAACCGGAATAGCCAGGCCATCCAAGAAGCCGTTGCTGACCGTACCCAATGTGACTGCGCCGGTATATGGGGGAGCCAATGTGACAAGGGCACCGGGGATTGGCGTGAAGATATTGCTTGTAGCCGGAGCGCTGTACAGCTGGGCTGTGACCGTAACAGTAGTTCCAAGCAGGTCGAGTGCCAAGGTGTTGCTGAAGGTTGCGGAAATTGCCGTGATGGTGCCTGCGCGTGGCGTATTGAAAGCAAAGTCAAGCGCAGTACCTCCCGCACCCGTAAGGTCGATCGTTCCGCCAGCGAGCGTAACGGTTGGTACCCGAAATACCGAAGCCTACGAGACCAACCGTTCCGACCAAACCTCCAACAATGGTTGTAAGCGCAAGAGGTATGCCGGATGCGAAAGGAATGATCGCTCCTCCACCTGGCAACCCAGTAGCCCCTGTTGGCCCAGTAGGGCCGACGGCTCCAGCAGGACCAACGGGTCCGATCGCTCCAGCAGCACCGGCAGGTCCGACAGGTCCAACAGGTCCAACGGGTCCTGCAGGTCCTGTTGGACCCGGAATGCCTGTTGACGATCCAGCAGGTCCAGCAGGCCCAATTGGCCCAGCTGGCCCGACCGGTCCAACGGGTCCAAGAGCTCCAACCGGCCCCACAGGTCCGACTGGTCCAAGAGGTCCCTGCGGTCCAACCGGTCCGCGGGGACCTCTGACACAGTGGCGACGAATCGGCTTGTGTCCACCTTTACCACTATTGCCGTTATCAGGACATCTTTTTTTCTTGGCGTGCAGTACTTTTTTCTCTATCTTTTTAAGAGCACACAATTTTCTCTTTCTAGAAGAACGATCCAAATCAAGCACCTCCTTTAGATTTGCTTTATACTACGCAAATGCTCTCTTAGCCGCATGGGTTAACAGCTTATAAATGATAGATATATACCTATTATTTTAAGAATGTACGATAGCCTCTGAGGAATCAGTCTATAAACGAATAGCGAAAAAAAGCGATCGTGATGATATTGGAATAGCGAAATTGGGGGCTAACAAAGCTTATAAGTGGATCGTGTTAGAAAAAAAAAAATTCTGTTTCGAAGTTGAGGGCTTGTCCCCTCTGCATCGTTCATGATTCATGTCATGAATGATCTACCGCATGAATTATCTGTTATCTGATGGGCGCAATGCCTGCTGTATAGCGAAAAACACACCTCCGAACAAGGAGGCGACAGGCAGGGGACAGCCCTGAATTTGTGGAGATTATGGCTACTAATATGCCTTGGAAGAGCGCTGATTTCACCTCCGAATTTCCAGAAAATGCAGCTCCAGGGGTTTGACTTTTACTGAGCTTCCCTTTATCATGAACACACGCTTAGTTTCCGGCATACATTTCCGGAGAGCGGGGGAACCAGTTTCATCAGGGGCGAGTCACTTGAATTCACGAGTGTAGGGTACCATCTTACCCGAGTCCGTCAGCTAACCTCGTCAGCAGTGGATGGGTCTTGTATACATAATGGATGTTCATAACAAAGGCCCTTTATTCTCTATAGGGGCCTTTTCTCTATTTTTTGACCCCCTGCTGGCGGAGCTATGTCTAGATCCCCTGTTTGGTGGTCTTTTTGTATTCTGCAAAAGAGGAGGGCAATGCCTGCTAATGTTTAGCCAATTGAATCAGTCAGACGGTTTGGGTTTACAAGGCACAGGGAAATGGATGCAACCTCTCCCCTGAGCCCCCGGACTGTGCAAGTGTGTCTGAATGTCACATATCCGAGTTAACACATGTGTTAACATGGATAATTTCATCATGCCGTTTTTAGGAACGACAAAGTCATTGCGAAAGGTTGTGGAAGGTGTTGAAGAAAGTTGTTGTGCTGTTGTTGTCATTGGTTATGGTGGTATCGCTCGCGGCCTGCGGCGATAAGGGGAGCACGCTGGAACGGGCCAAAGAGCAGGGGTACATTACCGTAGGTTTTGCCAATGAAAAGCCTTATGCCTACAAAGAGGCCAGCGGGGAGCTTACAGGCGAAGCCGTTGAGATTGCCCGTGTCATTCTGGAGCGACTTGGCATTAAGGAGATGAGAGGTGAGCTTACGGAGTTCGGCTCCCTGGTTGCCGGGCTTCAGGCGGAACGGTTTGACCTGATCACTGCAGGCATGTTCATCAATCCGGACCGCTGCTCCGCCGTTTTGTTTGCTAATCCGGAGTACAGCATAGGGGAAGCTCTTGCCGTGAAGCAAGGGAATCCAAGTGGACTCGGAAGTTACGAAGATATTGCCAAGGATGATCAGGCGAAGGTGGCCGTCATGACTGGCGCGGTTGAAATCGGCTATATGGAGAAGTCAGGCATCCCTTCGGACCGGATCATACAGGTTCCCGATCAGGCCTCGGCCATCAGTGCCCTCCAGGCAGACCGGGTGCAGGCGATTACCATGACGGGACCGTCCCTGCAGGCGATGCTCGATTCGGCCAGCGATGACAACATCGAACGCGTCGCGGATTTCGAACAGCCGGTCATCGACGGTGAAAGCGTTCGGGGCTATGGGGCCACGGCATTCCGTCAAGCGGATACCGAATTCCAGGAGGCTTATAATGCGGAGCTTGAAAAAATGAAGGAGTCAGGTGAGCTGCTGGAGATCTTGCAGAAGTTTGGATTTACCGAAGAAGAGCTGCCGGGCGAGATGACAGCCGCTGCGCTTTGCGGTGAATAGTATGCCGAATTCATGGATCGATTTTCTTCCTACTCTGCTGAAAGGAGCGGAGATTACGGTTTTGGTCGCCTTCTTTTCAGCTGTTCTGGCCATTGCCATGTCCTTCGCAGCCGGTTTATCCAGACTGTCGAAGCTGTGGATCGTCCGCACGGTTACAGCCGTGTATGTGGAAATCTTTCGGGGAACCTCCTTGCTGGTGCAGCTGTTCTGGTTGTATTTTGCTCTTCCGTTTATCGGCATTGAGCTTCCCAAAATGCTGGCAGCCATCCTTGCGATTGGATTCAACTTTGGCGCATATGGCTCCGAGATTGTCCGAAGCGCGGTGCTGGCTGTTCCAAAAGGACAGTGGGAAGCTTCGGTGGCGCTTAATATGAAGCCATGGCAAAGGATGTGGAATGTTATATTGCCTCAAGCTTCACTGCGAATGCTCCCGCCATTCGGAAATCAGCTGGTGGAACTCATCAAATCTACGTCACTTGTCTATTTCATCACGATGGCGGATCTGACGTATCAGGCCATGGTGCTGCGCAACAACTATATTTCCTGGACAACCGAGATTCTGGTGCTGCTGCTTCTTATGTATTTTGTCATAGCTACGCTTGTCTCGATGGCAGTTCGGCTGCTGGAGCGTAAATGGACGACGGGGAGGCTATAGCGGATGTGGGATTGGAATTATGTGTTTGATATCCTGCCGGAATTGCTGAGTGCATTAAAAATGACGGTATGGGTGACGCTCTGCGCTTTTGTGGTGGCCTTGATAATCGGGCTGCTGCTTGCCTTTGCTGCTCGAAGCCAGTGGAAGCCTGTGTCGCTCATGACCAAAGGTATTATCGAATTTATCCGCAATACACCGCTGCTGGTTCAGGTCTTCTTCCTGTACTACAGTCTGCCGCTCCTTACCGGAATCTCCATTCCGGCCTTCTATGCCGGGGTGATCGGTCTTGGGCTGCATTACAGTACGTATCTGTCCGAAGTGTATCGTTCTGGCATCGAAGGGGTCCCCAAGGGGCAGTGGGAAGCTGCAACTGCTCTGAATTACACGAAAACTCAAACCTGGCGGAGCATTATTCTGCCGCAAGCGGTGCCGCCTATTATTCCGGTGCTGGGCAATTATTTGATTGTCATGTTTAAGGAGACACCGATTCTGTGTGCCATTACGCTTGTTGAGATGATGCTGACAGCCAAGAATATCGTTTCCCAGTCGTTTCGTGCATTCGAGCCGTATACGCTGGTTGGCATTCTGTTCCTGATTATCAGTTATATCGCGTCTTTGCTGGTGCAAAGGCTGGAGAAACGAATGAATCTGCAGCGTGGAAAATAAGGAGGGAGTCTATTGAACGCAGTAGTAATTGATGCGTTTGCCGGAGCCGAGGTGCCGCAGCCTGATCCAAACCCGGCAGCGGAAGTGAAGCCGATGGTGAGATACAAGGGCGTGACGAAGTCGTTTGGTGATCTCCAGGTGCTTAAAGGCATCGATCTGGAGATGCAGCCTGGAGAAAAGGTGGCTGTTATTGGTCCGAGCGGCTCGGGCAAAACGACGATGGGGCGGATGTTAATGACACTGGAGGAACCGACCGAAGGCACCATCGAGGTTGATGGTGAGCTTCTCTGGCATATGCAAGAGAAGGGCAGGCTTGTTCGGGCAAACGAGAAGCATTTGCATCGAATGCGCTGCAGCGTCGGTATGGTTTTCCAGCATTTTAATCTGTTCCCGCATATGAGTGTGCTTCGCAATGTGACGGAGGCCCCGCGCAAAGTGCTGGGTTTATCCAAGGAGGAGGCGGAGGAGCGGGCCGTCTCCATGCTGGGCAAAGTCGGCTTGGACGACAAGCTGAAGATGTACCCGGCCAATCTGTCCGGGGGGCAGAAGCAGCGTGTTGCTATCGCACGAGCGCTGGTCATGCGGCCGAAGGTGATGGTGTTCGACGAGGTGACCTCGGCTCTGGATCCGGAGCTGGTAGGCGAGGTGCTGGAGGTGATCCGGGAAATCGCGGAAGAAGGCGATATGGCGATGATGCTGATTACGCATGAAATGGATTTTGCCAAGGAAATCGCCGACCGGGTCATATTCGGTGCGGACGGCTTGATCGTCGAGCAGGGGACGCCGGAGGAGATATTCGATAATCCCCGGAGCGAGCGGCTGCAAAACTTTCTGCAGCGATTCCGCTCTAATTGAGAAATGAGCAGGGGACTGATCATGGAAAGAGGTGCTTGTATAGAATGATTGTTGATACTGGAGTGGACATCGTTTATCGCAGACCTGAAGCGCAGGATGGCGCCCGGGTGTGGGAACTCGTAAGAGATACCGGATCACTAGATCTGAATTCCCCCTATTGCTATATGCTGCTTGGAGACTATTTCAATGATACCTGTATGATCGCCGAGCACGAAGGAGACATCATCGGTTTTATCTCTGCATTCCGCTCACCGCGTAATCCGGAAACGCTGTTTGTATGGCAGGTGGCCGTTGCCGGCTCGCATCGGAGGCAAGGGATTGCGAAGGCCATGCTGACAGGACTCATGAACCAGAGGGCATGTCACGGCGTTCGCTTCATTGAAACAACGGTATCGCCAAGCAACATGGCATCCCGCAGGTTATTTCTCGGTTATGCCGAGGAGAAATCCATTCCCAGCACCGTAACCGTAGGTTATGGAGCGGAGATGTTCCCGGATGGAACGTCACATGAAGATGAGCCATTATTCGTGATAGGCCCTTTTTTCAATGACATATAGACCAATGGAGGGAATTATGGACAATCAAGTCATGGAGAAACCGAAGCTTACGGTGTTTAACAATCTGGAATCGGAAGTAAGAAGTTATTGCCGCAGCTTCCAGACGGTCTTTGACAAGGCTCGGAATGCAAGGCTGTGGGATACGCAAGGCAATGAATACATTGATTTTTTTGCCGGCGCCGGCGCGTTAAATTACGGACACAACAATGAGAAGATTCGACAGAAGCTGGTTGATTATATGATGCAGGATGGTGTTACACACAGTCTGGATATGGCTACCGAAGCGAAGGAGACCTTTCTGACCCGCTTTCAGGAAGTCATTCTAAAGCCGCGAGGCTGGGATCATAAAGTGATGTTCCCCGGTCCGACCGGCACGAATGCGGTAGAGGCAGCGCTCAAGATCGCGCGGAAAGTGACAGGGCGTAGCACCGTTCTGTGCTTCACGAATGCCTTTCACGGCATGTCCCTCGGCTCACTGGCTGTTACCGGCAATTCCTTCAAGCGGCAGGGTGCTGGCGTGGATCTGAGCCACTCGGTATTTATGCCTTATGACGGTTACTTCGGCGATGACGTGGATACGATGGCATATATGGAGAAGCTTCTGGATGATCCGGGGAGCGGTATTCCGCTTCCGGCGGCGGTTATCGTTGAAGCTGTACAAGGTGAAGGCGGATTGAATGCTGCGAGCGGGGAATGGCTGCAAAAGCTTGCGCGCATCTGCAAGGATAAGGGGATGCTGCTCATTCTGGATGATATCCAGATGGGCTGCGGCCGAACGGGTCCGTTCTTCAGCTTTGATGATGCCGGTATTGAGCCGGACATCATATGCCTCTCGAAATCGATCGGCGGCTTCGGCTTGCCGATGGCGCTCACGCTGATGAAGCCGGAGATCGATATTTGGGAGCCGGGCGAGCATAACGGCACCTTCCGGGGCAACAATCTTGGATTCGTTGCTGCAGCGGCAGCGCTGAATTATTGGGAAACGGAAGATTTTCAGCTTGATATCGGTATTCGCGAGAATCAGATTCGCGAATCCTTGGATTGTATAGCTAAGTATTATCCACAGCTCAGCGGTGAAATACGGGGCAGGGGGCTGATCCAGGGATTTGCCTTTAATAAGCCGGAGCTCGCAGGCAGATTGTCTGAAATCGCCTTCGAGCAGGGACTGATTATGGAAACGTCAGGTCCGCACAGTGAAGTAGCGAAACTCATGCCACCGCTGACGATTGAGTTGGACACATTGGAGCAGGGATTGGGGATATTTATAAACAGCGTGAAACAATTAGCAGCAGAGGAGAGGTTGTCATGATTGTTAAACATTTGGAAGAGATTGTGGATACGAAGGACGATATCGATGCGAAGACTTGGAATTCGAGAAGACTCCTGCTCACCAAAGACGGCATGGGCTTCTCCCTCAACGACACCATCATTAAGGCCGGAACCGAGACGCTGATCTGGTACAAAAATCATGTCGAGGCTGTTTATTGCATCGAGGGAGAGGGTGAGATCCAGGTGGTCGGGGGTGAGACTTACCCCATCTCTCCGGGGATGATGTACGCACTGGATGGACATGAGAAGCATTACTTGAGAGCTCGTTCCCAGATGCGGATGGTCTGCGTGTTCAATCCGCCGCTGACGGGGGCTGAAGTTCATGACGAGGAAGGAACCTACCCGCTGCTTGCCCCCATATCGAACAAAGGAGATGACATGCGATGAGTCATAATCAGGTATCGGCGTCTCAGGAAAAAGAGATGGACGTTTATCCTTCAAGATTGCATTCAGAGCCAAGACTCTTAAAGAGACAGGATCCTGTGGTGTATTCGGACTGGACACCGGATGCTTCTATAACACTGGAGCAATCCGAATTCTATGAGCGCAACGGATATTTGTTTCTGGAAGGTTTCTTCGATCGGGAGGAACTGCAGCACTATCAGGCGGAAGCCCGCAGTCTGCAGGTGACCGCGAGAGAGTCGGAGAAGGATGAAGTTATTCGAGAGCCAGGCGGTGACGAAGTGCGTTCGGTGTTCGCGGTGCATCACAGCCATGCGGTATTCCAGGAGCTGTCCCAGCATCCGAGACTCCTGGCCATTGTGGAATATCTGCTGGGAAGCGAGACCTATATCCATCAGTCGCGCATCAATTACAAGCCGGGTTTTACGGGCAAGGAGTTCTACTGGCACTCCGATTTCGAAACGTGGCACGTGGAGGACGGCATGCCGCGGATGAGGGCTTTGAGCTGCTCCATCGCACTAGAGGATAACTATCCCTTTAATGGCCCGCTCATGGTCGTGCCTGGATCCCATAAGGAGTTTGTGGCTTGCGTTGGCAAGACACCGGATAATCACTTCAAGGATTCGCTGCGCAAGCAGGAATATGGCGTTCCTGACCATGACAGTCTGACACGCTTGGTGAAGGAAGGCGGAATTGATACACCTGTTGGCAAAGCGGGATCGATCGTGCTGTTTGACTGCAACATTATGCACGGCTCGAACAGCAATATCACGCCTATGCCGCGCAGCAATATTTTCATGGTCTATAACAGCGTGGAAAATAAGATCGTTCAGCCCTACTCGGGTCAGAGCCCTAGGCCGGAGTACATTGCTGCCCGTGATTCTCGATGATCTCGCTGTCGCTTATCGGCTCGATCATCGGCATCAACGTAGTCTATGTCTCCATTTTTACGCTGCGCTTGATTCTGATGATCAAAGGCAGAAGAGGGGTAGCCTCTCTTCTTGCCATGCTGGAGGTATTCGTTTACTTGCTCGGCCTGAATCTTGTTCTGCAAAATCTGGACAATCCCTTTAATATGGCGGCTTATTGCCTGGGCTTCGGCCTTGGGGTATATGCCGGCAGCCGGATCGAGGAGTATTTGGCACTCGGGTACATCGTGGTACAGGTCATTGTAAATTCCGTAGAGACCAACCTGGCGATGAACCTGAGGGAGAAGGGATACGGCGTGACCGCATGGGAAGCGGATGGCAAGGACGGCAAGCGGCTCGTGCTGCAGGTTCTCGTGAAACGGAAGAACGAGCGCCGTCTGATGGAGACGCTGGGCAAAATGTCGCCGCAGGCGTTTATCATCTCTCATGAACCGAAAAGCTTCAAAGGCGGCTTCTGGGTGCGGTTGACGGAAGGTCGCAAATTATAGAACGCGTGACAAGGCATAGCCTGCTCGGAACCTGGTTTTTCGAAGCAGGCTTTTTTTATATGGCAGTATCGGGTTTCGTACAGTAGGAACAGCTAGCCACTTGCGAGTCAAGAAAGGAGCCTTCGATTCTTCGAATCCTCACTCGAGGACCTGCTCCGACTCACTCCGGTACCAAAAAAAAGCGTAATCGGTCATCGTGGAGGAGCTTCCGAGCTGGCGCAGCATGGCGGTAATATTTCCCCGACGGTAGGTGCCATGATTCACGATGTGCAGCACGATTTCGGAGAAGCGGGTATCCCGGATGCCGGCATAGGGATTATCCAGCCGAATGCTCTGCTCAAGATCCGGATGCTGAGACAGAAAGGCCGTGAATTGTTCTGACAGCTCGATAAACCGAAGATTCAGGTCCTCCAGCAAAATTGTTTCCAGCTTCTCGCGAAGCAGGTAGGCATCCGCTAAAGCAGCGTTCATGTCCGTCCCGGACAATATCTTCATCCAACCGAGATCTGTTGTGTAGATCTGAGTCAACGCCTCGGATACGGTCGGGAAAATGCTCGTAATTTTCCGGTTGTATACATCGCCCGGCAGCTCCAGCAGACGGTTGAATATGGCTTGATTCGCCCAAGCATGGTATTCATACATTTTGACGGGATAATTCATGAGCATTGTCCCCTTTAGCTTCGTGATTTGGTTTTGTTGAGATCAGTGTAAATAAAAAAGTATGACAGCGGACTGTCATACTTTTGCATAAAGCTGCAGCATTTTTTCTAGCTTCGATTGCATGCGTGTCCTTAAGCTGGCAGGCTCTATGATCTCGATATCCTCACCAAAGCTCAGCAGGGTGGACCAGAGCCACCCGGAGTCCGGATGGTCGATTTTAAATGTAAGGCGGAGTGATCCGTCCTCACAAAATTCCCGCTGGACATCATAGAAATGGTCCATTGCCTTCGCCAAAGCTTGAGTTGATACATGCAGCACGACTTCAATGCCATCTGAGGAAGCTTTCCATGCATGCGTTTCGTTCCTGTGGTGCTGCCGCTCTTGAAGATGGGGGCCTTGGGTGTGCTCCTCCGAATGTTTGCGCTGAAAGGGCTCAGCGGATGCAGAGAGCTCCGACATTCTTGATATGCGGAATTCCCGGTAGTCGGCCCGGGTTCTGCAGAATCCGTACACATACCAGACGCTATATTTATACATAAGCCGAAGGGGCTCAACCTTCCTGTAAATCCGCTCATTTTTGGCGCTGATGTATTGAAAGGAAATCACGTGTTGATCCGTAATGGCGCCGCGCAGAAGACGAAGCGATTCATGGTGTGACCGCCAGCTCCCGATATCCATGGACAATCCTCGCGATGCAGAGCTGCCGGAACGGTCAATGGTCTGCAGCCGCTGTATGGTATCCATTGCCCGTTCATCCTCAAACACGGTTGACATGCTGTGCAGGATCGTGATTAAGGCGCTGACGTCGTAAGAGCCAAGCAGGCTTCTGTCCATCTTATACTGTTCCATGATGCCATATCCGCCGTTCACCCCTTGATAGGATACAACCGGAATGCCGGCTGCGCAGATTGCGTCAATGTCCCGATAAATGGTTCTCTGGGATACGTTATATTTCTCAGCCAAGGCAGACGCCGAGAGAATTTCGTTGTTCAGCAGCATATAAATCATGGATATGAGCCGCTCCAATTTCATATCGGGTTGAACCCTCCTATCCTTATTGGGTCTATTCTCCAATGATTCCGTATTATATCATAGCTTTATAGAAAGAAAGGGGAGGAAGACACAGATGAGACAAAATATGAAATCTTTATTATTATCGCTGCTTGCAGCGTTATCTGTGCTGGCATTGTCCGCGTGCAGCGAGTCAGCTCTGTCGGATCCGGAGAAGGAACAAATTGTGAAGCAGGTTGAGCAGCTGGAGACGGCCGAATATAAATTGCTGCATTTTCAGATGGACTACCCGAAGTATCAGGCGGAGCTGGACGGGATTGTCAGCGATTCGTACAGGGATGTTATCAGCGACCGCATTATTTTCGGATATAACGAGAAGGAATATCGTGCTGCGGATTTGATGGGGATGCCCAAGGAGGAGTACGAGAAGCACAAGGAGCATATGCTCGGGCTGATTCATTCTATGGGGATGGACGAGGAGAAGGCCGTTCTCCGCGTTTCGGAGCCTTATGGAAGCGAAGGGGCAGATGGTGTCTATGTCTACGTCTCGGAATCCAGGGAGCTGAAGGAGAGACTGCTGTCGCAGACGAACCGAAGATATTCGCTGGACAACGCGAGCGGATCGTGGACCATCACGAATGTAGATCAGGATAAGGTCACGATCGGAAGTGACGAACGTGATGACGAGGCTGAGGCGAAGCTGAACGGGCTGGAATACCAGACGCATGACGGAGTGAAGATCGTTTATCGGGACAAGGCCCTTGCGTTTGATGGATGGAAATGAACAGCTGTGTAAAGGGAGTGGGAGTCTGCGCGAGCTTTTCGTTCCATTCCCTTCGGGTTTGCCGTACAATATAGGGGAATTCCATAATATAAGGAGTGTGAGCCTCATGGCCCGTACCAAAACACAAAAAGCGCTCCGCCAAGCGGAACGTGCCGGCACATGGTCAGCCGCGATGATGAGAAAGACCAATGAAGATTATAGTTCACTGTCACAGCATGTGAGAGTCAAACCTACGAAACAAGAACAATTGCATAAGGTCAAACACAGAAAGCGGATCGGAGACGATGGCGCTTTTTTTGTTGGTTTTGGGGGATGTGATATAGTACGCTAGAGAGGTTAGCTCAGGATGGAGGTTTATGATGGCGAAGCAGAAATTTTATGTAGTCTGGGTAGGTAAGGTGCCCGGAATTTATACAAGCTGGGCCGAATGCCAGCAGCAGGTGAACCAGTTTACTGGCGCTAAATTCAAGGCGTTCGAATCCCGAAGCGAAGCGGAGAAGGCTTATGCTGCGGGCTATAAGAATTACTGGGGACAGCAGTCCGGAAGCGGTGCCGGAAGTTCAGCATCCAAGGGTTTCAAGCGAAGCAGTGCTTCACCTGACATAGATCCGGGAGAGATCGATTACGATAGCATCTCAGTGGACGTGGGAACGCGGGGAAATCCGGGACCTGTGGAATATAAGGGTGTAGATACTCAAACCGGGGATATTCTATTCTCATGCGGACCCATCCAGAAGGGGACGAATAACCTCGGCGAGTTTCTGGCGATCGTTCATGCGTTAGCTTATTTAAAGAAAATAGGAAGCACCAAAACGGTGTACAGCGATTCCATGAATGCGCTCAAGTGGCTGAAGCAGAAGAAGGTGGTGTCTACACTCCCGCGGGATGCATCAACCAAGGAAATCTGGGATCTGGTGGACCGGGCAGAGCACTGGCTTAGAACCAATACCTATGAGAACAAGGTGTTGAAATGGCAGACGAAGAGCTGGGGAGAGATTAAGGCCGATTACGGGCGCAAATAAAGAGAAAATTAACAGGAGGAAACCATACGATGACGTACAAAGCCGTGTTTTTTGATATAGATGGAACGCTTGTGAATGAAGAGAAGGAAATTCCACAGGATACGATCGATGCGATTCATCAGTTGAAAAAGAACGGGATCGACGTTTTTATTGCCACAGGGCGGGCGCCGTACTATTTTGAGCATTATGCTAGGCAGCTAGGTGTCGATTCCTTCGTAAGTTTTAACGGATCTTATGTCGTGTATCAAGGGAAAGCGGTATACGAGCACCCGATCTCCGAGAAGACGCTGGAGCTGTTGGAAAATACGGCGCTTGCGCACAATCACCCGATTGTGATGCAAGGTGCGGAAGCGGGATTTGCAAACCATGAGGAGCATCCGTATGTTGCCGAGTCTTTCTACGATCTGAGGGTCGAAGTTCCTGGATACCGCAGCAGCTAGTGGAAAGAGGCCAAGGTATATCAAGCGCTGCTGTACTGTGAGGCGCATGAGGAAGAGCTGTATACCTCTGCAGAGGCTCCGTTCAGCGATGTGAGCTTTGTGCGCTGGCATCGGGTCGCTATGGATGTCATTCCGGGAGGCGGTTCGAAAGCCAAGGGGATCGAGGCTGTGCTGAAGCATCTCGGGATTACCGCCGAGGAAGCCGTGGCCTTCGGGGACGGGCTTAACGACAAGGAAATGCTGTCTTATGTAGGGCTCGGTATTGCCATGGATAATGCGCATGAGGAAGTGAAGCCGCTTGCTGATTATGTAACCAGGCATGTGAACGATGGCGGCATTCGCCATGGATTGGAGTATGCGGGCCTGATATAGGACAGGTTACATCATATGACCCGAAATCGGGCGCTGCCGCGGGCAGGCCTAAATTCATAAGCGAAGACAGGGAGGAGCTTCCCTTGTCTTCGCTTTTTTTAATATACCTTAGCGATATGCAGAAAAATCCAAATTCTATATTGTGGATAATTCAAGCTCTCACAGCAGTGAGACTCTTAATGGACTGTGCATAACATCGTTTTGGAGTTCTTTATACACAGAGTTATGAACATTATCCACGCTAGATTCGTGTAAATTGAATTTAAGTCGCATATTCCATGAAAGTTATCCAGTGTTTGTGAACATATGTGGAGAAGTGCAAAGATAAGTGAGCGTCAAAACTCTTGTTCAATGTTGACAGACCAAAATCAGCTATGTATATTTTATTTACCGACTATATAGTCGGTAAATAAAATGAGAGATGGGTGAATGTCATTGGAAAAAAAATATGGCCTTCAACCGCTGATACCGTTCAGCGTCAAATCTTTAGCAGGCTTCATCATCATTTTTATGATTTGGCAGGGCGGCACTTTATTGTGGCTCAGTCTGCTTCATAACTTGATTCCCGCTACTCGCTCAGGACTGCCTGGTCTGATCACGCTGTATTTGTCCTTTGTTTTCCTGATTCTCGGAGTTTTCCTAGTCACCAGATATTTCTTCAAAATTCGTTTTAGAACATTTTTGTTTGAAGGTAATAGGCCTGATTTCCGGAAGTTTGTACGTTATTTTTTATGGTATTTATTTGCCCTTATCCTGTATTTGCTTGTGGATATAGGCGTACATCCTCAAGCTTTTACGCTTCATTTTGATCCGCTTCCATGGTTAGGTGTACTCCTCATTACCGCTCCTTTGATTTTGCTGCAAAGTGCTGCTGAAGAGATTTTCTTCAGAGGTTATATGTACCGTATGTTCAGATCATTAAGAGGCGGGGTATTCTGGTCCATCTTTGCCACTTCCCTAACCTTTGCCCTGATCCATGGTTTTAATCCCGAAATGCTAAACTATGGGATTTTTGGACCGTTGTATTACCTGCTGGGGGCCTTCTTTCTGGGAATCGTTGCTTACCACACCAATGGTCTGGCTGCTCCCATCGGGATCCATTTTGCCACGAATATTTTTAATACATCCATTTGGGGATATGGATCATCGACGTTGGATAATATGGGACTGCAGAGCATTGTATACCGTCACACGCTGGATATGCCGTTTGCATTCTTTGGGATTTTTGCTATTGTTATCACATATGGGGCTTTTCAATTTTTCAAGCATCAAAGGAACCGTTCATAAGGTTCCGGGAGGAACATATGACCAGAAGGCGACTGCCAGCAGAAGAAGCAAAAACGATCATATTAAACCATGCCAAGTTATTATTTATTGAAAAAGGTTATGACCGAGCCACAATGGACGACTTGTGTGCATCGACACAGATGAGTAAAGGCAATTTGTATCATCATTTCAAAAATAAAGAGGTGCTCTTTCTCCAATTGCTTACCCAGCATGCGGAACAAATGTCACAAAAGTGGCTTCATTTGATGGAGCATTCCACGTCTCCCAGCGAACAGCTGATTGAAATGGCTGATTTATTCGGCAGAGATTGTGAAAGTCCATTAGTCCAAGCACTCGAAGAGTATGCCAGAACACTTTCTAGCGAATCCGAGTCATTGGCTACATTGAGAGAGATCACAGAAGCAGCCTATCGTGCAATAAGGCAAGTGCTGCAAACGGGGATCGACCAAGGCGTCTTTATTAATGAAGATATCGAAACGTTGAGTTTTGGTGTAATGTCCACATTGGCTGGAGCAACGCAGCTCTGCCTAACGATGCCAAATCTAAGCGGGGACGAGTATGCAGCTCTGCATGTCAATGCGGTCAAGCTGCTATTAAAGGGGATATCGATTGAACGATAATGAAATGGCCGGAGCAGCCTTGCGAGAAAATGATACACACGTAAAAGCCGCATCGTTGCGGCTTTTTGTGTTTTTACGATCTATAATTTTGTCTAAACCGGAGGGTGATCCAAAGCTCGGGCCGCACCTGCTGTGCCGACCACGGTGACGAGTTAGTCCGTGTGTGCAACGGCGCTTATTTCAATCCATTGTTCAGCGGACGCAAGATAGGTCACGCCGAGGAGACAGCCAGCCGGCCGGTGTTGTCCTACGTATTCCTTGAACAGTCTGATGACCGGATCGAAATGTTCTTCAGCGTTTGTTAAATAGATCTCCACATAAGCGAGGTTCGACCTCGTGACATCAAATCCCGCCAGTACGCGATCTAGATTTTCCAGCGTTTGCCGGGTTTGTGCCTCGATATCGCCTTTGCCAACGAACGTGCCCTCCGTGTCGTGGGAAAATTGCCCCGAAATGTAGATAGTTCCGTTTACGGAGTAACCCTGGGTGATGCCGTGATCCCAAAGACTGTGATTGTAGCTTTTGATATTCGTCTATTTTTTTCTCTCCTTTACTTGAAGTAAGGTTAGTATAGATTGAAAGTATATAAAAAAATAGTACGCACATTATTGATAGGTACTATCAAAAAGGATAGTGTACGAAGTGAGACTAAGAAGGGCTTGAGCTCAAAATTGATCATGTGAAGAAACTCGATGTATGCAAGCCAGAAACTTGAATATGGTTCAATATGGCGTAAAGCGCATGTTTTCTTCTTGACGTAATGAAACAAAATAGCTATTATAGACCTGTGAAGTCCCTAATTGAGGTGATGTTGAATGAAGTACTCCAAGGCTACAGACTATGCCCTCCATACGATGCTCTTTCTTACTGCGGCGACTCCCCAGAAGCCAATAGGCGTACAGCAGTTGGCGGAGCGACAAAGTGTGTCTCCCACCTATCTGTCCAAAATACTGACCAAGTTGGTGAAGGCGGGCATGATCGAATCGATAACGGGGGTGAATGGCGGCTATCGCCTCAAACGAAATTGGGAAGATATTTCGTTTCTGGATATTATCCATGCGATTGAAGGTTCGGCTTCCTTGTTCGATTGCAGTTTCGATCATGGACCAGGATGCCCGATTCAGAAGGTGGTGTTGTCGGCAGAAGAGAAGATGGAAGAACTGTTGAGAAATCAGAAAATGTCGGATCTTGTACGTGAACATAACATCGTTATATGATCCTTCCTTTTTTTAAGTCAATTAAAGACAATAAGAGTCTTTGAAGTCTGTAATATGATTTTTAACGGGCATGATTGAATCGATAATGGGGGTGAATGGCGGGTATCGATTTAAACGAAGCCGTTAGCCCATGGGTGACAAGTGATGGTTATCTAGCGGCCGTGCCGCCGGATGTGTCTGCCGATCGCATTATTTTTTAGCTTGTGATGGACCCCCCAATGCGCACCTTGGCGAACAGCTGATCTTGATGGATTATGAAGGACAAGAGCGACCCTGATCAATGGGAAGGAGAGGAGACTATGAATATGAATATCAATATGAAAGCAATTGCGCTTGGACAATACGAGGGAGCGAAATATCATCCTTTTGCGCATATTGATCACGAATTACAAACCATATTTGAACCTATGGACGTTGAATGTACGGATGATTACGCCGTGCTTCAGGAGGATAAGCTGGAGGGCTATGATCTGTTCATATCGTACGCGGATTTCTCGGATCTGGAGATCACCCCAGATCAGGTGCAAGCGCTCATATCCTATGTGAGAAACGGTGGCGGCCTGCTAGTCATCCATAACGGTATCTCACTGCAGCAAAGCCAAGAGCTCGAAAAATTAATCGGCGGCAGGGTTACGGGACATCCGGACTATACGTCACTGCCAATTCGATATAATCGGGGGAGTCACCCTATTGTGGAGAACTTAAGCGATTTTACAATAGATGAAGAACCGTTCCGGTTCGAGCTGAGTCCGCATGAATCAGCGGTTATACTTGCCGAATATGTGCATGATGGCCAGCGGTGGCCTGCTGCGTGGGCACATACATATGGCTCTGGCCGCGTGGTATATCTGATGCCGGGGCATCATCTTCCATCTTTCCAGGTGGAATCCGTGCGTAAGCTGATTCGGAATAGCGGAATGTGGGCTGTTCGGGGGGCGAAGAGTAGTGATGCGACATCCTAATTTTATGTGCATCGCTATTAACGGCGGTATTTTTTAGCGCTTTGTATGGCGATTAACTAGGTGGGGAAATCCGCAATTTAATCATACGTAGCTTATTATCAAAAGGAGGGGAAGAAGATGGATGTATTCAAAAGCCAGTATGATTTGATTAAGCGTACAAGGGAATCATTATTTCGTTACTGCGAAACTATGTCCCCCACAGATTATGTTAAAGAAGTTGAAGCCCTGGGCGGAGTTTCTATTCGGAGTCTGCATGTTCATGTAGCTGATTGTTATCGGGTATGGTTGGGGAATCGTGGCCTTGGCAAATCACTTTCCAGATTAAAACCGGAATCCGTTGACAATGTGCAGGGAATGCGTGAAGTTTTTAAGAAAACGGATGCCCTGGTTTATGAATTTCTGAATGAATTTAAAAACCAATGGGATCCTACCGTTCAAGCATCCTGGCAGAGTGACAGCGTAGAGTTAACCGAATTATGGCTATTTACCCATGCCATCACGCACGAATTTCATCATAGAGGACAAATTGTGAAAATAGGCAGGCAGCTCGGATATATCCCGCCGAAAATGAACCTCGCTAAATCTTAGTGATTTCATTTCATGGAGATACGTTACTGCCCGAGCTGGTGAAGGCGAGCATGACAATCCTGGGCCAGAACGCCCGATTGTTGTTGCGATTGCAGGTTTCGTCCTTTCTCTTTTCATGAAGCGTGTTCACATATCGGTCAGAAGGACAGGAACGTTTAGCCATTCCCGACCCCATGTGAAAAATGATTATGAATAGACCTCCGTGTTGGTTTTTCAATTGAGTCATAAAAATCGTGAGAAAATAGGTGATGTATACAATGAGCCATGAACTGTTTGATTCGGCGGTATGGGAAAAAGCATGGAAGGAAGATCCGTATACGGGTGTAAACAAGATGAAGAGGGCCGGCATCGACCCGGCTCATTCATTTGATTCATCGGCTAAGTCATTCGATAAAGAAGTGTTCAGCGAAGAAGGCAGACAAAGGGCTAGACGGATTATGAACTGGCTGGAGGACCAGGGCGTTGAATTTTCAGGATCTTCTGTTCTGGATATAGGTGCGGCGTCGGGTGGCTTTTCCGTACCTTTCGCGGAGCGGGGAGCGGATGTAACCGCGGTGGAAACCTCCCTTCCGTTGGTCGAGCTCCTGCAGCAGAATAGTTCAGCCTTGGTCAATGGAACGGTCAAGGTGGTACACGAACCTTTCGAAAATATTGATCTTGAGGCAAAAGGATGGGAGCGAGCCTTTGATCTTGTCTTTGTCTCCATGTGCCCGGTTTTGGTTGATTGGGCCAGTGTGGAGAGGGTACTGAGCTGCGCGAGGGCGTTCTGCTACATGAGCTTGGCGGTAGGTTTCAGGGAGCACAGCTTGGTTGACGAGATATGGCCGCTTGTCACTGATCGCCCCCGAAAGACCGAGCATTTGGAGATGATTTACCTGACCCAATTACTGCTGCTGAAGGGCTACTCTTATCAATCGCTGGTAACCCGAGAGGTGAAAACAACAACGCTTTCCAAAGAGGCGGCATTCCATGATACGATCAAATGGTTGAATATGCACGGCTTGACTGTGGATGAGCGGGTTCGTGGCATCGTCTCGAGGCATCTGGACAATCATTATCCGACTGACGAGGTTCCGCTTCGGCAAGGAGGCAGCTTTGGTAAGGTGCTCGTTCGATTGCAAGACGAGAATATGTACAGCAGAGAAGATAGGGGTTAGCCCGAACAGCATGGGGGCAAGAATAACTTCCCCAAATGTACTGCCATTCCGTATCCAAACGTTACTACATTCAGCGTTTTCGGCAAAACCGGAAATACTCCCTTAACTTTCTTTTGTAGGCGTAGAATTAACCACTTTCCATTGATCCTGTTGGTAAGCTAGAGTTACTTTTGCGGTGAGCCCGCCCTCATTCGAACGATACTTGCTTACCTCGATAGTCATGTTGTTCTGATCCGATTGCTCCTGCTTTTCGATGCTCAGTAAAATCCCTTTACGTTTGGTATCACCAGCGTCATATAACCCTTGCGCAACCAATTGTTCATAGGTGAGATGATAAATCTTCACGTTATATCGGCTTTGCAGGTATTCCTCGATGCTCTGCTTATCTGAATCCTCTGATGGAAGCTCTTCATCGAAATCCAGTGAAATGAACTCCATGCCGTCATTGAGGGCTGTATCGGTTGATATTAATTCATCCAGCGCCAAGCGATAAGGCTCCGCTAACCCGATCTGCGAATCTGAGCCAGTAACGCCATTGGCGCAAGCTGATATGAGAAAAACGACTACAACACTGAGCACAACATACAACGACTTGAATCTTATGATAATCCCCTCCTTGGCATTCGCTACTTAAACTAACGCATTCCGTCCATTTAATGTTCCATTTATGCCTGATATTTTCCAACAAAAAAAGCGGCTGACCGCCGCTTTATTTCTTCTCATGCACCTGTTTATAGTATTGATTGGGGGACATGCCAACGTATTTTTTGAACACCTTGCTGAAATAGAATGGATCATCCAGGCCGGTCAGATACCCGATCTCCCCGAAGCTGAGATGGGTGGCCTCAATCAGCTCCTTGGCATGATGAATCCGGACTTGGTTCACGTAGCGCATGATCGTAAGGCCAGTGAGCTTGGCGAACACCCGGTTGATGTAGTCATAATTGCATTCGAAGCGCAGCTCGATTTCCGAGCTGATGATCTTCTGGGCGTAGTGTTCATGGATGTAATCCAGCAATGCATGCACCTTCATGTAGGACTTGGTATGCGGGCTGTCGTTCTCCAGCTCGTCGAAGAGGCTCTCGCGGGACAGCTCGATCAGCATTTCCATGAATTTGAGCGCGGTCAAACTGCGGTTGAAGTGCTTGCGTCGGTACAGTTGCAGCATTTCACCCAGGGCATGGTGCATATGATGGAGGCTTTTTTTCTGAGTCAAGGTGCAGGTCTTAGGGAAGTATAGCTGCCTGTTGCTATCCTTGCCTGCGGGGTCGCTCTCACCTATTATCCATTGTTTGGCAAGCAGGGATAAGGGACGGTCCGGTGCTGGATGAATATCCGGATGTTCAAAATGAATATAGTAGTAGTCGCAGGCATGCTTGCGGGTCCCCTCATGGTCCAGATGCGGTTCAAGCACGAGCAAGTCGCCTTTCTTGAGCACATGGGCCACACCATTCTCCTGAAGATGAAGCTCGCCGCTCTTCACAAAATACAGAATAAACTCGTGCGTATTCCGCTTGAAATGAATCCAGGGGTTCTTGTAGGAGACAAATCCCATGAGTTTGATTCTTGGTACATAGTCCGCGTTCATCGATAGCACGAATACACCCTCTCTACCCCCAAAAAAACGCAAAGTCGTTTTTGTACAAAAAGAGTAACTTTCTCACATTCCCGTTCATTGTAACACAGCCTATACTTGGGGTGAATTTAAATGGTTTGCCAACGAACGATGGATGTTATTTGCTGATTTTGGTCGGAAGAACGCAGAATGATCATACTTTGGGAGGTCACTAACCATGGCTAGGATTAATGTAACGGTATGGAATGAATATCGGCACGAGAGACATAATGAACAGATTGCAAAAATTTACCCCGAAGGCATACACCGGACGATTGCGGACTTTCTGGAGAAGGATGCCGAGTTTTATGTACGTACAGCCGTTTTGGATGATCCGGAACATGGTCTGACAGATGAAGTGCTAGCTTCAACAGACGTTCTGCTCTGGTGGGGGCATGTGGCACATGGTGAAGTGAGAGATGATATCGTGGAAAAAGTACGCCAGCGCGTACTGGACGGCATGGGGATCATTGTGCTCCATTCCGGGCATGGATCGAAGATTTTTCAGCGCCTTCTTGGCACGAATACTGGCGCCCTGAAATGGCGTGATGATGGCGAGAAGGAACGTTTATGGGTTATTGATCCAAGCCATCCTATCGTTAGCGGGCTCGGAGAGTATATTGAAGTTCCGCAGGAGGAAATGTACGGAGAACGCTTTGAGATTCCGGCACCGGATGAACTGGTGTTTGTCTCCTGGTTTGAAGGCGGCGAGGTGTTCCGCAGCGGCTGCTGTTATAAGCGGGGGCGCGGCAAGCTGTTCTATTTCAGACCGGGTCACGAAGCGTTCCCTACCTATCATCTGCCGGACATTCAGCAGGTGATCGTGAACGCCGTAGGCTGGGCGGCTCCGATCCAAGGCGCCAAGGCTTCCTATGGCCGAGTATCTCCGCTCGAATACAATCAGCCGGTATAGGCTGGTAGATGGTAAGTGGCAAGTGCCCGTTGTTAACGCGTGAAGCGACTGAGTTTTCAGCGATAGCATGTGCTGCGCGGGTGCTTGTCTGTTTTTGCAAGGAGGCAGTTGGTTGACACAGGAATTCCTATGATGCTGCACATCAAATTGCGAACATATCGCAAATTTATGTGCTTCTTTTGCATGGCTATCGAAATCCGCATAAGAACGCTGTATAATGTACCCAAATTGTATACGACACAACAAAGTGGGTTGGATGATGGAACAGGATAAACAGCGTCTCAGTATCGAGGCCGCAAGATTGTACTATATGTCGGATTACAGCCAGCAGGATATCGCCACCAGGCTCGGCGTTTCACGCCCTACGGTTTCAAGGCTTCTTCAGCACGCTAAAGAGCAGGGGTATGTGCAGATCAGCATTGTGGACCCGCTTGAGAATCTCGATGCTTTGGGCGAGAGGGTCAAGAAGGTATACAAGCTGGAGGAAGTGCTTATTAGCTATTCTCCCATCAATGAGTATCGTGAAATTCAGAAGCATATCAGCAAAAGGGCAGCCGATTATTTGCATGAAACGGTTCAGGATGCCGACATTATCGGCGTGACCTGGGGAACGACCATGCATGCCGTGGCGCTGCAGCTGCAGCAGAAATCGGTCCGTGGCGTAGAGGTCGTGCAGCTGAAGGGCGGGGTCAGTCATTCGCATGTGAACACGTATGCAGCGGAGATTGTCAATCTCTTCGCGGAGGCGTACCATACGATGGCGAGATATTTGCCGCTGCCCGTCATATTTGACACGATGGAACTGAAGGAAATGGTTGAGAGGGACAGGCATATCCAGCGAATCATTCAATTAGGCAAACAAGCCAACATTGCCATGTTTACGGTGGGCACGGTGCATGAAGATGCGCTCCTCTTTCGACTCGGCTACCTGAGCGAGAAAGAACAGAAGCTGCTGCAGCAGGTCGGCGCAGGTGATATCTGCTCCCGGTTTTTTGACGCCGAGGGCCGGGTGTGCAGTGAGGATATCAACAGCCGTACGGTCGGCATCGATTTGGAGGATTTGCGGCACAAGGAGAAATCCATTCTCGTTGCAGGCGGACAGCGAAAGGTAGATGCCATAAGAGCTGCGCTAATCGGTAAATATGCCAACATACTTGTGACGGATCAGTTTACGGCGCAAGCCTTGCTTTCATGAAATCGTGCATGTCGATGCACAAGAAGGATCAAACACACCTCATTGCGGTGATCATCGAAGCGGATCGGCTTCGTGCTCACCTTCATGAGGTGTGTTTGTGCTGTGGAATATGTGACGGACTAGTGAAGGGACCGTATCTTCTGTTTATGTTTACCCCGACAGGGTATAGAGCATAGTAAACAAAGAGTTGTTAGATTATTCCTGAATGATGGCAAGTTGTTAAGCGAACAATGATAAATATCATTGCCATAAATCGGAATGAACATATTTTCATCATGTGTTTTACATATGTTCATAGCTGTGATATGATGGTCCCGTCTACAGGTTTAAGCGTAATGAGAGCGCTTTTACAAAATTACAAAAATTATATTAGGGAGTGTTTAACCAGATGAATATAGCAGGAATGATTGACCACACACTGTTGAAGGCGGATGCAACCCAAGCCGAGATTACGAAACTTACGGATGAGGCCAAAAAATACGAATTTGCTTCGGTTTGTGTGAACCCGACTTGGGTATCCTACTGTGCTGAGCAGCTTGCGGGCACTAAGGTTAAAGTATGTACCGTTATCGGCTTCCCGCTGGGAGCTTCGACAACAGCAGCCAAAGCTATTTAGAAGACGAAGGACGCTATTGCCAATGGGGCTGGAGAAGTGGATATGGTCATTAACATCGGGGCGCTTAAAGATCGTAATGATGAGCTCGTGCTTATGGATATCCAAGCTGTAGTGGATGCAGCTAAGGGCAAAGCGCTGGTTAAGGTCATCATTGAGACAAGCCTTCTGACCGAGGAAGAAAAGGTGCGTGCATCCAAGTTGTCCGTGAAAGCGGGAGCGGATTTTGTTAAGACCTCTACAGGCTTCTCTACAGGCGGAGCTACTCCGGAAGATGTTGCCTTGATGCGCAAGACCGTTGGTCAGAACACCGGCGTTAAGGCGTCCGGCGGCGTACGCAGCAAAGAAGATATGGAAGCTATGATCAAAGCGGGCGCAACCCGAATCGGTGCAAGCTCCGGCGTGAAAATCATGGAGGGCGGCCAGTCCAGCTCATCCTATTAATGTAACCAGCAGTTCTGTATGATCATCGGGTAACCGTGTTATATCATAAAAATTCACCTATGGGGGAACAACGACGATGAAATTTTTAATCGCCATACTAGGTTTGCTGGTCGTATTCGGTCTTGCGTTCCTTATCAGTAATGATAAGCGCAAAATTCGTTATCGTCCGCTGGCTGTAATGATTGTGCTGCAGCTGATCCTGGGATTTATCCTGCTGAACACCAATGTCGGCGAGTATCTTGTTAAAGGGATAGCGAATACGTTTAAAGCGCTGCTTGACTACGCGGGAGCCGGAATCGAGTTTGTATTTGGTGGCATTGCCAATGAAGGTGCAGGTCCGTTCTTCTTGAACGTTCTGCTGCCCATCGTGTTTATTTCCGCGTTGATTGGTATACTTCAATATATTAAGGTACTGCCGTTTATCGTAAGATATATCGGTCTCGTCTTAAGTAAAGTCAACGGCATGGGAAAGCTGGAGTCTTACAATGCGGTAGCTTCCGCGATCCTGGGGCAATCCGAGGTGTTTATATCGGTTAAAAAACAGATCGCCTTAATTCCGAAGCACCGTATGTATACGCTCTGTGCTTCCGCGATGTCCACGGTATCGATGTCGATCGTAGGTGCGTATATGACCATGATCGAGCCGCGGTACGTGGTGACCGCGCTGGTACTCAACCTGTTTGGCGGATTTATTATTGCTTCCATCGTGAACCCATATAAGGTGGAGAAGGATGAGGATATTCTGGAAGTGCAGGAAGAGGAGAAGCAATCCTTCTTCGAGATGCTGGGCGAATACATCATGGACGGTTTCAAGGTAGCGATTACCGTTGCCGCGATGCTTCTCGGATTTGTTGCATTGATTGCGATGATCAACGGCATCTTTGATATGATTTTCGGGATATCTTTCCAAGAGCTGCTAGGATTTATCTTTGCTCCCTTTGCTTTTGTCATGGGTGTGCCTTGGAAAGAGGCAGTGGACGCCGGCAGTATTATGGCAACGAAGCTTGTATCGAATGAGTTCGTAGCCATGCTTGAGCTGTCCAACTTCACGAATCTGTCCGAGCGCACCATTGGTATCGTGTCCGTATTCCTGGTGTCGTTCGCAAACTTCTCCTCCATCGGCATTATTGCCGGTGCGGTGAAGGGGCTAAACGAGAAGCAGGGGAATGTGGTTGCACGTTTCGGCTTGAAGCTGCTGTACGGTGCAACGCTGGTAAGCGTGCTGTCTGCAACGATTGCCGGACTGTTCCTGTAACCAAGGGATGGAAGTAAACAACAAGCGAGCCTTATGGATAGTTTGATTTTTTGAGATCATATATGAGGGGGAGCATGGATATGGAACGTTTTGACCGAATTCACTTGATTGTACTGGATTCTGTAGGCATCGGTGAGGCACCGGATGCGGCTGATTTTGATGATATCGGATCTGACACGCTGGGGCATATCGCCCGCGAATGCGGGGGGCTCAACATGCCGAATATGGCAGCGCTTGGGCTGTCGAACATCCGGGAGATCGAAGGAGTGCCTGCTGCCGATAAGCCTCGGGCCTATTATACGAAGATGCAGGAAGCTTCGAACGGCAAGGATACGATGACAGGTCATTGGGAGATCATGGGCCTGTATATTGATACGCCTTTCCGAGTGTTCCCGGACGGTTTTCCGGATGAGCTGATTCAGCGGATTGAAGCGAAGACCGGACGCAAGGTTATCGGCAACAAGCCGGCAAGCGGAACGGAGATCATTGAAGAGCTTGGCGAGGAGCATGTAAAGACAGGCGCGCTGATTATTTATACCTCGGCGGACTCTGTGCTGCAAATCGCGGCGCATGAGGATGTGGTTCCCCTGAAGGAACTGTATGAAATTTGCGAATTCTGCCGCGAAATTACGCTGGAAGATCCTTATATGCTCGGCCGGATTATTGCGCGTCCGTTCACTGGCGAGGTTGGCAGCTTCAAGCGTACCGCGAACCGGCATGATTATGCCTTGAAGCCTTTTGGACGCACAACCATGAACGAGATGAAGGATGCAGGACTCGAAGTGATTGCCCTCGGCAAAATCTCCGATATTTATGATGGTGAAGGCATTACAAAGGCTGTCAGAACCGTATCGAATATGGACGGCATGGACAAAATGGTGCAGACCATGGATGATTCCTTCAAGGGTCTGAGCTTCATAAACCTCGTGGATTTCGATGCGGTGTACGGACACCGCCGCGATCCGAAAGGATATGGCCAGGCATTGGAGGATTATGACCAGCGCCTGCCAGAGGTGTTCGAGAAAATGACAAACGATGATCTTCTGATCATCACGGCAGACCACGGGAATGATCCTACTTACAAAGGGACGGATCATACGCGGGAATACGTACCGCTGCTTGTCTACTCCCCGCGTTTTGCGGAAGGCAAGGAGTTGCCGCTGCGCAAGACCTTTGCCGACATTGGGGCCACGGTTGCAGACAATTTCGGGGTGAAGCTGCCGGAGCATGGCATAAGCTTTTTGAATGATTTGAAATAAATCGAAAAGTGGAGGAATTTGCACATGAGTACACATATTGGAGCGAAGCCGGGAGATATCGCAGAATCGATTCTGCTGCCAGGCGATCCGCTGCGGGCTAAATTTATTGCCGAGACGTATCTGGAGGATGTAACCTGCTACAACGAAGTGCGGGGGATGCTCGGATTTACGGGAACTTATAAGGGAAAGCGCATCTCCGTGCAGGGCTCGGGCATGGGCGTGCCTTCCATCGGTATCTATGTCAACGAACTCATTCGTGATTATGGCGTCAAAAATTTGTTCCGTGTCGGAACCTGCGGCGCGATGCAGGAGCATGTTCGTGTGCGCGACGTCATTCTGGCTCAGGCAGCATGCTCGGATTCCGGTATGAACCGCCATCACTTTAGCGGCTATGATTTCTCTCCGATTGCCAGCTTCCCGCTGCTGCTTGGTGCATATGAGCGCGGCAAGGACAAGGGCTTGAAGATGCATGTCGGCAATGTGTTCACATCCGATGTATTTTACCGTGAGGACAAGTCGGTGGTTGAGAAGCTGATGCAGCATGGCGTGCTGGGCGTAGAGATGGAGACAACGGCTCTCTACACGATTGCGGCACGGTTCGGTGTGAATGCCCTGACAATCCTGACGGTAAGTGACCATTTGCTGACAGGGGAAGAGACTTCCTCCGAGGAGCGCCAAACCACGTTTAACGAGATGATGGAAGTAGCGCTGGATACGGCGATTTCGTTGTAAAGGAATGACGAAGGAATCCGGGGGCAGCAGCGATCGGCCGAACCATTCGCGTTTGTAGTGCTGCCCATAGAAAGAACACAATCATCGCAAACAGTGAGGAGAATGTACGATGAGAATGGTTGATTTAATTGCGAAGAAACGCGACGGCAAGGAACTGACAACAGAAGAGATCAATTTCTTTATCGATGGATATACCAAGGGAGATATTCCTGATTATCAGGTAAGTGCCATGAATATGGCGATCTATTTCCAGGACATGTCCGACCGGGAGCGGGCGGACTTGACGATGGCGATGGTAAACTCCGGAGAAACGATTGATCTGTCCGCAATTGAGGGAATCAAGGTTGATAAGCACTCCACCGGGGGTGTTGGTGATACGACAACGCTTGTATTGGCACCGCTCGTAGCGGCTCTGGACATTCCCGTAGCGAAGATGTCCGGACGCGGTCTCGGTCATACCGGAGGAACGATTGACAAGCTGGAGTCCATTGAAGGCTTCCACGTGGAGATCAGCAAAGACGAATTTGTGAACCTTGTGAATCAACATAAAATTGCTGTAATCGGCCAAACCGGGAACCTCACCCCGGCTGATAAAAAGCTGTATGCACTGCGGGATGTGACGGCAACCGTCAATTCCATTCCGCTGATTGCCAGCTCTATCATGAGCAAGAAAATTGCTGCAGGTTCCGATGCGATCGTATTGGATGTTAAAACCGGTGCGGGCGCGTTCATGAAAACCGTGGAGGACGCCAAGGAATTGGCGCATGCCATGGTTAGCATCGGCAACAACGTCGGCCGCAAAACGATGGCCGTCATCTCCGATATGAGCCAGCCCCTTGGGGCTGCGATCGGCAACTCGTTGGAGGTTCAGGAAGCGATTGATGCGCTGCGCGGCGAAGGTCCGAAGGATCTGGAGGAGCTGTGCCTGGCTCTGGGCAGACAGATGGTTTATCTGGCGCAGAAGGCAGACTCGCTTGAAGATGCCGAGGAGAAGCTGCGTGAGGTTATCCGAAACGGCAAGGCACTGGAGAAGTTCAAGGAGTTCATCCAGAACCAAGGCGGCGATTCGTCTGTGGTGGATCATCCCGACCGGCTGCCGAAGGCGCAATATCTGATAGAGCTTCCTGCACAGCAGGACGGCGTTGTCGCCGAACTGGTAGCGGATGAGATCGGTACCGCGGCGATGCTGCTTGGGGCCGGACGTGCAACGAAGGAATCCGAGATAGATCTGGCTGTAGGCCTGATGCTGAACAAGAAAGTTGGCGACACCGTGAAGAAGGGTGACTCCCTCGTCACGATTCATGCCAACCGCGAGAACGTGGACGACGTGAAGCAGAAGCTGTATGAAAGCATTCGAATTGCTGATCATGCGGATGCACCTGTATTGATCTATGATATCGTAACGGAGTAGGTTAAATCCTAATCCGATCAAGCCATAACGCTGATCACCGTCAGGCGAAGCGAAGACTCTTCAAGATAGGGGGAGAGGGAGCTCTGCCCGGTGTGTCAGCACGATGTACCACCTGCCCTTTCAACCGTTCGCTGAACGGGGGCAGGTTTTTTTTCTGGGATCTCGTCATAAATCGGGAGCGAGCCCTCATAGGATGGTAGTGGGGAAAGTAAGTAAGGCATTTAACGGGAGAGTGAGATGTATAGTCCGGGCAAGAGCCATCCTGTCATAAGGAGGCTTTCCGCCATGACCATCGATCAGTTGATTGCTTTGCTGGCACTTATCGTTATGATCATCGGACTTGTGGTGAACAAGAAGGAGTCTTAACCTGTGAGTCCGGAGGGCTGCTGCTAAGTAGATAATTCTACTAATGTGGCAGTCTTTTTCTTTTGATAGGTTGATAGAGTTCCTTATAAGTCATATACTTAGATTGCAATGTTCTCCATTATTCATCATTTATTGGGAGGAAACCATGCTCTATTTAGCAGCGTTTGTCATATCCATGGTGCTGGTCCTGGTATTGATTCCGCCATTTCGCAAACTTGCGATCAAGATTGATTTTGTGGACAAGCCAAGGCCGGACAGCGAGCGGAAAATACACCGCGAACCGATACCGCTGACAGCGGGCATCGCCATATTCATCGGATTTTTTATCACATATTTTGCACTTACCGGCACCATTTCCAGGGAAGCGGTAGGTATCTTTATCGGTAGTGCCCTGATTCTTGGGATTGGTCTTGTGGACGATTGGTATAAGTCCCAGGGCAAGGAACTGGCTTCACTGCCGAAGTTCATTGTTCAGATGAGCGCGGCTATCGTTGTATACAGCTACGGCATTGCGTTTGAAGGATTCAACAATCCGTTCACGGGGCAATATATCAATTTGCCGGAATGGCTGCAGCTCATCTTGACGATATTGTGGATTTTTGGTGTAACGACCGTCATTAATTTCTCGGACGGCATTGACGGACTGGCCGGAGGACTCTCCGCCATATCCGGAGGCACGTTGTTTGTAGTGGCCATTACGATGGGCAGAGGCGAATCCGCGCTGCTTGCGGTCGTTCTCGTGGGTGCTGCGCTTGGCTATTTGCGGTACAATAAGCCGCCGGCCAGAGTATTCATGGGGGATGCCGGTGCAACCTTCCTTGGGTTTATACTCGGGATCATTGCTCTGGATGGCGCGTTTAAAGGGGCCACCTTGGCTTCCTTGTTCGTTCCCATCTTTGCTCTGGGTGTGCCGATCTTCGATAATATCATTGTGGTTATCCGCAGAATGCTTCAATCCAAACCGATTTATCAGGCCGACGCTTCCCAGGCGCATTATCGTTTGCTGGCAACGGGGCTGAATCAGAAGCAGACACTGGTATTTCTGTGCTTGCTGAATCTGTGTTTCGGTCTGGCTGCGATCATACTGGCGATGAATGGGAGCGGAGCCTAAGGCGCTGATCCTTTGTCTGAATTACATCTGTACGTTATCTAAGTCCCGTCTCCAAATTGATGTTGGTGGCGGGATTTTTTGTTAGCATGATAGGGTAGGAAGTAAGAGGAGGTCTGCGGATGAATGACATGGCAGGGAGTATCATCATTGTAACAGGGGCTAACTCTGGTATGGGCCTGGTTACAACGATTGAGCTTGCCAAATTGGGGGCGCATGTTGTGATGGCATGCCGGAGCCAATCCAGAGGGGAAGCGGCGCTTCACCAGGCGCTGGAAGAGAGCGGAAGCACAGAGCTTGAACTGATGACGCTGGATCTGGGCTCTTTTGACAGCATTCGGGCATTTGCTGCCGATTTTAAGGCCAAGCACAACAAACTCGATGTTCTGGTGAACAATGCCGGTGTGGTTACCATTAAGCGGGAGTTGACGAAGGACGGGTACGAAGCCATGATCGGCGTTAATCATTTAGGTCATTTCCTGTTGACAAACGAGCTGCTTGAACCCCTCCAGCGTGCACGGCAGGGTCGGATCGTGAACGTATCCTCGGGGGCGCATAAGGTTGGAAGCATCCACTGGGGAGATCCTAATCTGGCGAAGGGATTCAATGTGGCCAAGGGTTATGCGCAGTCGAAGTTGGCCAATATTTTATTCACCAAAGAGCTGGCCCGCCGACTGCAGCCGACGCGGGTGACGGTCAATGCACTCCATCCCGGCGCCGTAAGCACCAGTCTTGGTGTAAACCGGGATACAGGCTTCGGTAAAGCGGTCTATAAGCTGCTTCGCCCGTTCTTCTTAACGGCGCTCGAAGGTGCCCGGACAGCGATTTATCTGGCCTCTAGTCCTGAAGTAGAGCATGTGACAGGGGAATATTACGTCAAGTGCAAGCCGGACAAAACCACTGAGAAGGCAAGGGATCCAAAACTTGCCGCTCGCTTGTGGGAATGGAGCGAACAACAGGTTGGAATGAAACAGGGCATGGACAGATGAGATCATAGGCAGTGAGTATCCGATAAAACAGCAAAAAATAAACGGGATATCGTACAGGCCAACATGGACCTGGAGATATCCCGTTTCTATTCATGGAAGGCTTACGCAGCATAACAAGCCCATTGCTTTACTTGGACGCCTTTAGATCAATCGCACCGCGAACGAATCCGCGGGTACCATCAAGCAGCGTGGATGCCTCCGCAGCACTGACATTCGCCAAGAGCATAACAATTGCTGTTTTGACATGGGCACCGGCTTCATGGTAAGCCTTCTCCACTTCCTCCTCCGATGCACCTGTTGCAAGCGTAATGATGCGTTTGGCACGATGCACAAGCTTGTTATTCGAAGGGTTGAGGTCGACCATCAAGTTTTTGTACACCTTGCCAATTCGAATCATGGCCGTTGTTGTCAGCATATTGAGGATCAGCTTTTGCGATGTACCGGCCTTCATGCGCGTGGAGCCCATAATGACCTCAGGGCCAACGACGGCTTCAATCACAAAATCCGCATACTGATGCATGGGCGATTCGTAGTTATTGCAGAGCCCGACAACAACCGCTCCGAGTTCCTTGGCACGTCGCATAGCTCCAAGAACATAAGGCGTGCGTCCGCTGGCGGCGATACCAATGACAACGTCCTTCTTGCTGATACCGTTTTCATTGATGTCCTGGGCACCCAATTCCTCGCTATCCTCCGCACCTTCAATCGCCTCCTTCACGGCTCTGAAGCCGCCTGCGATCAACCCTTGCACCATGGACGGATCCGTCCCGTAGGTAGGTGGGCATTCGGATGCGTCAAGGATACCGATTCGACCGCTGGTTCCTGCGCCTATGTAGAACAATCTGCCGCCATTCTCGAAAGCTTCTACCACGAGATCCGCTGCTCGGGCTATAAGAGGGATCTGTTCACGAATCGTTTCGGTGATCAGACTATCCTCGTTATTAATAAGGATCATAATTTGTTCTGAGCTCAACTGATCAATGTTCTGCGTATGTTCATGAGGCTGTTCGGTTGTCAATTGACTTAGAGTATTCGTCATGAGACAGGTCTCCTTTTTTGCCTTGGAATATGGACGGGCACTGATGATGTGAATGCTACAGCAAGTCAGAGACGCCGTCTGTAAATAGCTTGCAGGCTAACAGGGCCGCACCATGCGCGGGTGTTCGTTCACGGTTCCCTTCGGGAAATCGCAGCTGAGGATAACGCATTAGCAGGGAGTCGCAGAACGCCTTCCGGTACTCTGGCGAATGCTTGAATATCGAGCCGATCCATACCAGATCACTCTCTTCGAATTCAGCTTGCTGCCTGATGAGAGCGCTAGTTGTATCGGCCAGCTCTTCAGCCTGCTGCCGGATGATACGGAGTGCCGCTTCATCCCCGGCTTCCGCTGCTTCAATGCAGCAGCGGGCGAAGGAAGCGATATGCTGTTTCGTTATAGCGGGCTGGTAAATGTAAGATTTGAGATCGGTAATATGCTGGAGAGGGTAGGATTCAACAATCAGGCTGGTCATGATAGTGGGCGGTGTAATGCCTTCATGACTCTTGATTACCGATTTCAGGGTCTGAAGCCCAATCTGGTAACCGCTGCCTTCATCCCCGAGAAGATGCCCCCAGCCGCCGACCCGGTGGATATCTCCCGATTGGGTGATACCGTAAGTATTGGAGCCGGTTCCCGAGATGGCAAGCATTCCATGCTGACGCTCCAGCACAGCCATTAATGAAATTTCGGCTTCCGAACGCATGTATATGCGTATGGAGGGCAGCCGCTGCTGAAAATAGGAAAGAAGGTGTAATTGAACACGCCGACGTTCATCCACAGAACTTATACCTGACATTCCAAGACATATTGATGTTAATGAAAATGACTTATCATTCAGAGGTGTCAGGAGCCCATCCAACACGTTTTGGAGTTCCGCCATCGCTTTATCGAACGTTACAATATAAGGATTTGTGGAACCTCCGGTAAAACGGGACAATACCTCTCCGCTGCTGTGGATAGCGGTTGCATCAGTCTTTGTGCCGCCACCATCAACACCGATATAAATTTCCATATTGAACCACTTCGCTTTCTATATCCAGTATAGGAGAAAAAAGAAGTGTTGTAAAATAAAATTTTAAATCACCAATTATGTATTGAAATATAATTTCATACAATTTATAATGAACTCAATCCACTGATATTGAAAGCGATACCAGTCATGCTTTCATTCAATAGGTGTAAAGTAATGTTACATA
The DNA here is from genome assembly GCF_000193415.1 of Paenibacillus vortex V453. Lineage (NCBI taxonomy): Bacteria > Bacillati > Bacillota > Bacilli > Caryophanales > Paenibacillaceae > Paenibacillus > Paenibacillus vortex. The sequence goes on along the minus strand of NZ_ADHJ01000053.1, from coordinate 125,452 downwards.
TGAATGATCATCAGAGGATTATGAGTAAAGGGGGGCAAGGAATGAACGGCGGATTGGTTCGATTGCGTGAGGTGTATGATTCATTAAATCCGTCCGAGCGCAAGGTTGCAGCCTTCATTTTGCAGGAACCGGCAGAGATGATACAGATGTCGGTCGCGGATCTTGCTGTCCGAAGCGGTTCCAGTCAGGCTGCTATCGTGCGCCTGTGCAAAACGATGGGATTCAAGGGCTATCAGGATCTGAAGCTGAAGGTAGCCGGAGACTTGCAGGAGCCATTAGCCACCGGATATCAGGATATTCGGCCCAATGACAGCATTTCTGCAATTATACAGAACGTCTCGAACAATAACATTCAATCGATTCGGGATACGATGAAGATTATGGAGGAAGGGAAGGTGAAGGAGGCCGTACTGGCCCTCGATCAGTCTAAGCGTATTTTCATGTTCGGGGTAGGGGCTTCGAATCTGATCGGGATGGATGCCCAGCAGAAATTTTTGCGGATTAATAAGGTATGTATATCTTTTCCGGACCCTCATGTTCAGCTCACCTCGGCGGTGCTGCTGACTCCAGATGATGCGGCCGTATGCATCTCCTATTCCGGTGAAACGGATGAAGTGATTCGCGCAGCAGCCATAGCCAAAGAGAAAGGATGCAAGACGATTGGCATTACGAAATACGGTGACTCTACCTTAAGCCGATCGGTGGATATTCCCTTGTACACCTCCTCGACGGAGAACGAAATTCGCAGTGGCGCGATGTCGTCTCGTATTACGCAGTTGAATCTTATCGATATTTTATATCTTGGCGTCGCCAGCCGGAATTACGAGAATTCAGTGAAATACCTGGATGAGAGCCGGCAAGCGATCAAGCGGTTGTAGTTCATAGCGAAACCACAAATATATAAATGATAAGGGGAGTAGTACATGAAGAAAAAAGGTTGGCTTACATTGTTGGCTTCTTTAATGCTCGTGTTCACCGCGGCTTGCGGCGGTTCCGGCGGGGCGAAGGCTCCTGAAGGCGGAAGCGGAACAGCTTCGGAAGGAAATGGCGAGGCTGCACCGAAGCAGGACACGGTTGTTGTCTGGACTTATCCGGTACATGGTAAATATGAAGATGAATTGAAAGAGCATGTAGCGGATTTGAAAGAAAAATACCCGCACATTACAGTAGAAACCGAAGTGCTTTCATGGGCTGAAGGTCCGAAGAAGTTCGATGTAGCCCTGAATGCCGGTAATCCGCCTGATCTTTATTTCCATGCGGTGGACGGTGCTTATGTGGATACCGGTCTGGCACTGGAATTAACCCCTTATATCACAGACGAGATAAAGAACGACTATCTCCCGGGCACACTCGAGCTTGGTCAAATCCAAGGCAAGCAATACGGTCTTCCGCTGTACCAATCCCTGTGGGCATGGGGCGGCAATAAGAAGATCCTTGAAGAAGCAGGCATCGACTGGAAGTCCATTCAGGAGAACGGCTGGACCTGGACCGAATTCAAGGCAGCTGCCGATAAGCTGACCACCAAGCTCCCGAACGGCAAAACGCGCTATGCGCTGGTAACGGACGGAACTTCCCTTGACTTCATCGAAATGCTGACACGCAGCAACGGGATGCCGGACGTCCTGAACGATAAAGGCGAGTTTCAATGGAATGATGAGCGCATTCTGGACACGATGACGTTTGTTTCCGATCTGATGAAAGCCGGGCATATGCCGGCTGAGACAGCGGCGATTCAACCCGCTAAACGGATGGACTGGTTCTACGCAGAGGAAGCCGCCATCGTATCCAAGGCAATCCCTTATTACGATGTGATGCTGCAAAACCGTGCGAAGGACATTGACAGCGGTACGGTGCAAGGCGAGAAAATCGACTTTGTTCTGCTGCCGGTTCCGCACAACGACGGGGCAGAGCGCAAAACCTCCATGTTCGGCGAAGGCTACGTAGCCTTCAAGCAGAAGAAGGATAAGGGTGAAGAGCATGCGAAGAATACCTTCCTGATCATGGAAGGCCTGAGCGGCGCGAAAGCCGGTAATTCCGCCAATGAACTGGTGCTGCCATTCGTTCGCAAATCACAGGCGGAATTCTATGCAGGCAAAGGACTTGGAACAGAATCGACCATCAAAGCAGCAGAAATTTTTGCGAACTTCAAAGACATTCCTGTGACCTTGAGCCTCGATGCCAAAGATTCCGGCAACCAGAAGAAATTCAAGGAGCAAGTGGTGAAGCCGAACATCCAGGCGTTGTTCTCGGGTGAGAAGACGCCGGAGCAGATCGCACAAGACTTCATAGACAAAGGCAAACAAATTTTAGGACAGTAATTGAAGTTATAAGGGGGTGTCCCGTTGTCCTTAGCAGGAACAAATCGGGTCACTCCCTTTTTAAACGAATCGCTCTAGGCTTTGTAAGAATTAAGGCTTCATGAACATACTTCACCTGTGCGCAAAGGAGGAAATCAAATGCAGACTGCCCCGGCGCAAGCCCGGCCTTCACGTCCCCCCATGAAGGGGTACTGGCGCGAATATGGATGGGCGTATTTATTCATTCTGGCTCCAGTACTGTTGTTCTTGGTATTTACGCTATACCCGGTTGCTTCCGCCTTTCTGATGAGCTTCCAGGAATACAGCGTTATGGGCTCCGAATGGATTGGAACGGATAACTACACACGGATGGTACAGGATGAAGTGTTCTGGAAATCCATGAGGAATACGGTCTTATTCACGATCGGCACGGTTCCGGTCAACATTGTTATCACGTATGGTCTGTCCTTTTTTATTTTCCAGATGAAGAACAAATGGCAAACGTTCTTCAAGGCTACGATGTATTTGCCGGCCGTAGCCTCCGGCGTAACGATCTCCGTCGTATGGCTTGCCATTTACGATCCGACGAATGCCGGGCTTTTGAATCGGTTCATTGGATTGTTCGGATTCGATCCTGTCATATGGCTTGGCAAATCGGATACCGCCCTCTTTTCGCTCATATTGATGAACTGGCTCGGTTCGCATGGTGCAGGCATTATTCTCTATCTGGCCGCCATGGGCGGGATTCCCAAATCGCTCTATGAAGCCGCGGATATTGACCATGCCAGCGGATGGTCCAAATTCTGGCGCATTACGTGGCCACTGATGAAACCAACCACGCTGTATCTGCTTGTGACGGGCGTCATTACGTCCTTCCAGGTGTTTATCTCGGTGTATCTGATGACACAGGGCGGACCGAACTTTGCGACGACCACCATCGCCTATCTGATTTACAGCACGGCGTTTAATTTCTACGAATTCGGGCTTGCGGCGGCGCAATCTTTTGTACTGGCTGCATTGATTATCGTCATTTCCATCATTCAGTTCAAATATTTCTCTTCCGACGTAGAGTACTAACGTATATCACTGAAGCTAAAAGGGGGTGCACCCATGAAATCAAGATCAAAAGTGATCATGCTGATTGTGGCTTCGGTCATCCTGGTGGTATGGAGCGTTCTGACGATCATTCCGATGTACTGGATGTTGATTGGCTCTGTACAGGACACCAAGTCGGCCGCTTCGTTTATTCCCAAAATGATCCCGGACGTGCTGTCCGTAGCCCCATATGAGCGTTTTTTCGGCAAAACCAACGTAATGAGGTGGCTCTTTAACTCCTTATTAATCTCCACCATCCTGACGGTGACCAACGTGTTTCTCGCATCGCTCGCAGGGTATGCCTTTGCGAAGCTGAAGTTCCCGGGGAACAAAGCGGTATTCTGGGTTTTGCTCAGCACCATGATGATTCCGGCACAAGTTACGCTGATTCCGCTCTATATTTTGATGATTGACGTATTTGATCTCGGGAATACATATACGGCCATTCTGCTCCCCGGAATCGTAAGTGTGGGCAACATTTTCTTGATGAAGCAGTACATGTCGTCGCTGCCCACCTCCTTGATTCATGCAGCGCGGATCGATGCTTGCGGAGAGTTCGGTATCTTTTGGAAAGTCATTCTTCCTATGGCTAAACCGGGTCTCGCCGTACTCGCTATCTTCACGTTCGTTGCATCATGGAACGATTTCTTCTGGCCCTTCCTCGTGACCAATTCGGCGGAAATGAGGACCATTCAGGTAGGTCTTGCTTCCTTCGTCTATGCGGACACAACCGATTTCGGCGCACTTATGGCTGGAGCCACCGTCGCGGCACTGCCGATGATGATCCTGTTCTTCTCGCTTCAGCGCTATTTCCTGCAAGGCATCACCATTGGAGCCGTTAAAGGCTAGAAGGAGGCAAAGTTATGGCACGCGTAGAATTCCGTAATATACGAAAAGAATTTGTAGACGACAACAAAGGGACCTTTACCGCTGTAGCGGGGTCGGACTTTGTAATTCATGATAAAGAGTTTGTGGTATTTGTCGGTCCTTCCGGCTGCGGCAAAACCACTTCGCTGCGCATGATTGCCGGGCTTGAGCGTCAAACATCCGGTGACATCCTCATCGGCGACCGGGTGGTAAACAATCTCCATCCGAAAGACCGGGATATCGCCATGGTGTTCCAGGATTACGCCCTGTATCCCCATATGACAATTCGCGAGAATCTCTCCTTCGGTTTGAAGAATCTGAAGAAACCTAAAGAATATATTGAGCAAAAGGTATCACAGGCCGCCTCCATTCTCGGCCTGGAGTCGATGATTGATCGGAAGCCGCGCGAGCTGTCCGGTGGACAGCGTCAGCGCGTTGCGGTGGGCCGGGCGATTGTACGCGATCCGCAGGTGTTCCTGTTTGATGAGCCGCTCTCGAACCTGGATGCGAAGCTTCGCGTGCAGATGCGCGTGGAGCTGTCCGAGCTGCATAAACGTCTTGAGGCAACCATTGTATACGTAACGCATGATCAGGTTGAAGCGATGACACTCGGCGAGCGGATTGTCGTGATGAACAACGGGATTATTCAGCAGATTGCATCACCAACGGAGCTGTATGCGAATCCGCAAAACATGTTTGTTGCCGGTTTTATCGGATCTCCGCCGATGAACTTTATCGATGTGCATAAGGAAGGAAACGTGCTTCGGATGGAGGGCGGCGAATTTGTCATTCCCGATTCCATGGCGGCTGCGCTGAGCAAATACGAGAATGAGCATCTCATTCTGGGCATGCGTCCCGAGCATATTACGGGTGAGGATATACCGGTCATCTCGAATCTGGACTATACGTATTCAACCAAGGTACAGGTCGTTGAACATCTGGGCTCGGAGAATCTGGTGTATTTCCGAGTTGGCAACCGGACCGTTACCGCGAAGGTTCATCCCGAAACGACAGGTTATCCGGGCATGGAGAAAACATTCATTTTCAATTTTGATAAAGTGCATTTCTTCGATCCTGAGACGGAACAGCGTATTGATTGGTAAACAACGACGAAGAGGAGAGGAAATCTATGCGCAAGCTGAATGATGTGTTGAAAAAGACAGGGGTTGAGGTTTACCGCGAAATTACGGCGGTGGCCTTATACAGCATGATAACCTCGCTGATCCTCGTGGTTGTCGTGATGTTTGTGCCGCTGATGGCGGCGCTACTGCTGCTGCCGGTGCTGTATATGCCGTTGTTCTACGGGGTTTGTTATGCTTACCATCGCAAGACGGAACGGGGCAAGTCCAGGCTCAAGGACGTGTTCCAAGGCGCGCTTAAAGGCCTCGGGCCTGCTGTGGTTATGGGCTTCTTCTTCGTAGTGATGGCACTGATTCTGTGGTCCACCTGGTGGTATTACGGAGGCAAAGAGGGAATCGGCTATCTCGCGATCGGTGTATTCCAGACCTATTTTGTCATCATGGCGCTCATCTCCCAATTCTACACCTTTCAGCTTGTCATTCAGGAAGGGATGGGCATCTTTAAAGCGATGGCCTACAGCGTCAAGTTGTTCCTGAAGTTTCCGGGCTATACGCTTGGAGCAAGCTTTCAAGCCTTCTGCGTTGCGATTCCACTGGTCCTTACCGTGGTTGGTTTTGGATTCCTCTTTAACGGTCATGTGGGCGATATACCAGCATAAGGTTACGTATAATGTACTGAATCCGGAAGAGGCCAAGCCGGCAGAAGACGGTATTGCAGCCTCGGAAGCGAGAGGTGTAAGCGTATGATGAGGGGTAACATGCGGAGCGGAATTGATGTCCTGCCGGGATTATCGCATGAGAAAATCACAGGCTGTCGCCTTGGCGTCATCACGAATCCGACGGGGCTCACGTCGGATTTTCGTTCATCTATTGAGGTGATTGCAGGCTTGCCGAATTCGGAATTGACGGCTTTGTTTGCTTGTGAGCATGGGCTGCGCGGTCAGCTTCAGGCAGGCAAACACGTGGAGGATGAAGTAGATCCGGTATACGGTGTTCCTGTGTACAGCCTGTACGGCTCCCGGCGTAAGCCGGATGCCGATATGCTGAAGAATGTCGATACCGTCATCTTCGATATTCAAGACCTCGGTGTGCGTTTCTACACCTATATGACCACCCTGCTGTATGTCATGGAGGCATGCGCCGAACATGGCAAGAGTCTGCTCGTTCTGGACCGGCCGAATCCGCTCGGCGGGGAACGCTGCGAAGGCGGCTTGCTGCAGCCGGGATACGAATCGATGGTGGGCGGATGGCAGATACCGATTTGCACCGGGATGACCATCGGTGAATTTGCGCGTATGGCTAACGAGATGCGGGGAACCGGCTGTGATCTGGATGTCATTGGGCTGGAAGGTTGGACCCGCAGGATGGACTACACCGAGACGGGGCTTCCGTGGGTGCTGCCTTCCCCGAACATTCCCACGATGGATACGGTTCGCCTCTACAGCGGAACCTGCTTCTTCGAAGGGACCAATCTTTCGGAAGGCAGAGGCACGACCCGGCCATTTGAATGGATCGGTGCTCCGTGGATCGACGGCGAGGAGCTGGCCAAGGCGTTTAACGCCTATCGACTTCCAGGCATCCATGCCCATCCCATGTTCATGACACCAACCTTCTCGAAGCATCAGGGTGAAGGATGTGGAGGCGTGATGCTGTTCATGACGAAGCCATCTGAAGTGGAGGCTGTACGTACTGGGCTTACGCTTCTGCATCTGGTCAGCCGGATGTACCCGGAGGAGTTCCGGTGGCTTACTCCGCCGGTAGGACGCAATCGATATTTTATTGATTTGCTCACAGGAAGCGAGGATGTCCGAAGGCACATCCATGAAGAAGCCGGACTTCAGCGTATTGCTGCGCAGTGGGCCCGGGAATCGGAACAGTGGAGAACGATGAGGGCTCCTTACCTGCTGTATGGGGAGGCGTAGGCGATGATGTTCTCACCATGGAAGGATGGAAGGCCGACCGTTGTGGTCGGCTTGATGTCCGGCACTTCGCTGGATGGCATCGATGCTGCGATTGTCCGCATAGAGGGAAGCGGCCTTGCAGCCTCGGTTGAGCTCTTGCATTACTACAGTAAGGCATATGAGCCGGAGCTTCGTCAGCGGCTGCGTGATTTGTGCGTGGAAGCGAATTCGAACAGTGCTCTAATATGCAATATGAATGCGTTCCTCGGTTATCAGTTTGGAGCGGCTGTTCTGGAAGCGGTTGCCGATGCGGGCATGCATGTCGATGAAGTGGATCTGGTCAGCTCTCACGGACAGACCATCTGGCATCAGCCGGTACCGGAACAAGGCGACCCGTATGCTGTCGCGTCGACTTTGCAGATCGGCGATATCTCTGCTATTGCCAAGCATACCGGCAAGCTCGTGGTCGGGGACTTTCGTCCCGCGGACATGGCGGTCGGGGGCCAAGGCGCACCGTTTGCTCCGTATGGGGATTGGATATTATTCCGTCACCCGGAGCGTGGAAGGCTGCTGCAAAACATCGGCGGGATCGGCAATTGCACGGCGCTGCCCGCAGGGGCGGATCCTTCGGATCTGCTGGCCTTTGATACCGGACCCGGCAATATGGTTATAGACGCTGTGGCCCACATCCTGTCCGGAGGGCGGTTGTTGTATGACGACGGAGGTAATTGGGCTGCCCAAGGCAAGCCGGACCGCGTTTTATTGGACGAAATGCTGGCCCATTCTTACTTCGGCACCCCGCCGCCCAAATCAACGGGGAGGGAGTTGTTCGGCCACAGTTATGCGGTTTCGTTTCTGGAACAAGCCAAGCTGCGCAAGCTGTCGGACGAGGACGCAATGGCAACGGCAACGGCTTTTACAGCTCATTCCATTGCTGACAGCTATGAGAACTATGTTTTCCCCCGTCACGGGATCGATGAAGTGATTGTGACCGGTGGAGGAGCCCGCAACAAGACATTGCTCTCCATGTTAGGCGAGTTATTGCCGGGGCAGAAGGTGATGACCTCCAGAACGCTGGGGTTTGATGACGATGCCAAGGAAGCCGTGATCTTTGCACTGCTTGGCAATGATTTCATGCTCGGCGTTCCCAACAATCTGCCTGCAGCTACTGGAGCGTTTCGCCCAACCGTGATGGGAAAGCTGGCGCTGCCCTAGTGGGAGAAGCAAGCCTGAATTTCTCTAGCTTAGGAAGAGGGACGATGGGCTCGATGCCGTTCCTATAATTGATATTCAAGCATCAGGACGGAAAGCGTATTTAACTTCGTGAGAAGCAAGGGGAATTTATCGTAGTAAAGCCCGTAATGGGAGGGGGAATGAAATGTGCTGGAATCGGTTATTCGCGAGTTGTTGATCAAAGTGGTTGGCGGGAAGTGGTTCAAGGACGATCCGGAAAGCCTGGTTTCTTACAGTTATGATGCTACCCCGCTATATCAAGCGATGCCGGACGGGGTGATTTTTCCCGAAAGCACGCAGCAGGTATCCGACATTGTCAAAATTTGTTCAAAGCATCGGATACCCGTCATTACACGAGGTGCAGGAAGCAATCTGTGCGGCGGCACCATTCCGCTTCAGGGCGGGCTGGTGGTGGTCATGACTCGAATGAACAAGCTGCTGGAGATCGATTCGGATAATCTGACCGCGACCTTCCAGACCGGTCTGAATACAAAGCAGTTTCATCTGGCGGTTGAACGGACCGGGTTGTTCTACCCGCCGGATCCAAGCAGTATGATCATCTGTACGATGGGCGGCAATATTGCCCTGGGGGCTGGCGGACTGCGCGGTTTGAAGTACGGCACCACCAAGGATTATGTCCTGGGGTTGGAGGCTGTATTGCCGGATGGCAGCATCCTGCGTACAGGCGGCAAGCTGGTGAAGGATGCGGCAGGGTATGATCTGACCCGACTATTGGTAGGATCGGGCGGAACGTTAGCCATACTCACAGAAGCAACGGTTAAATTAATTCCGAAGCCTTCTTACAGGAAAGCGATGGTCGCCGTTTATGATGACCTCCATGCGGCTGCCCGAACGGTTTCGAACATTATAGCCCATCATATTTTTCCGTGTACGCTGGAATTTATGGATCAGCCCACACTTCAGGTGGTCGAGGATTTTGCCAAAATCGGACTGCCGGTTCACGCTAAAGCGATGCTGGCTATAGAACAGGATGGCAACGCCGATGATGTGGAGCGGGATTTGAAGCAGCTGGAGGAAATATGTCTTGCATCGGGTGCGGTGCAGCTGAATATCGCCAAGACTCCGGAGGAAGGGGCGAAGGTGATGGAAGCCAGACGGAGTGCGCTCGCAGCGCTATCCCGTCTGCGGCCCACAACGATATTGGAGGATGCTACGGTTCCCCGTTCGAAGATTGCGGATATGGTGCTTGAGGTTCAGCGAATCGCTCAGAAATATGATGTGCAGATCTGCACATTCGGTCATGCCGGGGATGGCAATCTGCATCCGACCGCGATGACGGATGCACGGGATCCGGAAGAGATTCACCGCGTGGAACAGGCCTTCGCCGAAATCTTTGAAGTGGCCATTGCGATGGGCGGCACCATTACCGGGGAGCATGGCGTTGGGATCGTGAAAGCACCTTACTTGGAATGGAAGGTGGGCGAAGCCGGCATCAAGATGATGAAATCCATCAAGGATGCGATCGACCCGCATCAGATCATGAACCCGGGCAAGCTGTTCGCGGAAACGAGAAAGCGGATCATTTATCAGGATCGAACGGAAGCTGTAGGACGGACGACAACGCAGGATGAGGAGATTCAAACACCGTGAGGGGAGCGAGAGCGCATGAATTCAACCCATGAGAAGCTGGCCCAAGCGCTGAAGCTGACGCTGGATGAGGATCAGCTGACAAACTGTATGCGCTGCGGATTTTGCCAGACCGCTTGCCCAACATTCATCGAGACGGGACTTGAGGCGGCCTCCCCCCGTGGGCGGATTGCACTTATGAAAGCCGTTGTTGATGGCTTGATGGAGCCGGATGAAAGCTTCCGTAGCCAGATGGATCTGTGTCTGGGCTGCAGAGCCTGTGAGCCAGCTTGTCCTTCGGACGTGAAGTACGGCCAATTGATCGAGCAGACCCGGGCTGCCATTGCTGCGGAGAAGCCGTATTCGATGCCTGTGCGAATCGTCCGCAAGACCTTCCTGCAAGGGGTGTTCCCGCATCGCAGAAGGCTGAAGCTGATTGGCAAGACGCTTTCCTTCTATCAGAAATCAGGGCTGCAGAAGTTTGCCCGAAACTCAGGGGCCATGAAGCTGTTTCCCGACCATCTTCAGCAGCTTGAGCAGGCACTGCCTGATGTATCGGGCGATGGCCTGGAAGAGCTGTGGAGCAAGGCGGGCTTTCCTTACCGGCGTGAAACGACTGGCAGTGGTTCAGGGCTCATGGTTATTCCAGCGGCAGGAGATACGGTTGGCCGGGTGGGCATGTTCCGGGGCTGCATTATGGATGTTATGTTTGCACCTACGAACGTAAATACCGTGCGACTGCTCCGTCAGGCCGGGTTCGAAATCGTCATACCGGAGGAGCAGGTATGCTGCGGAGCACTGCATGCCCATGCGGGTGAGATGGGTGATGCCAAGCAGCTGGCCGGTCGAAATATTTGGGCTTTCGTGGAAGCGAACGTTGATTATATCGCAAGCAATGCGGGGGGATGCGGTGCCTTGCTGAAGGAATACGATCATCTGATGCATGCGGAACCGGATGAGCGTCTTTCGCAAGCGGCGGTCCGTTTTGCAGATCAGGTGAAGGATATCTCCGAGCTGCTGCACAACCTGGGCAGGCCGCTTGAGCCGATCCATGCGGAAGCCGGGAAGGACGATGCGGCGGTTGCCGTCACCTATCAGGATTCCTGTCACCTGCGCAACGTGATGAGGGTGCAGGAAGAGCCGCGCCAACTGATGTCGCAGCTTCCGGGCGTGCAATTGTGCGAGCTTCAGGGGGCAGAGGTATGCTGCGGTTCCGCTGGCATATATAACCTGACCCAGACGGAAATGTCGACAACGCTGCTGGACCATAAGATGGAGCATGTGGAAGCTACCGGGGCCAAGGTCATTGTGACTTCTAATCCGGGCTGCCTGCTGCAAATGAAGTGGGGTATCAAGCGTGCCGGTTTGCAAAATGGCATAGAGGCCGTTCATCTCGCAGATTTCCTGGCAAAGCAGGTACGAATGGAGGATCAACTCGATTAATTGTACGAATGGGTGTCCCCGTGGTCAATGATGATCATGGGGATGCCCTTTTCGTTTTGGGCATAACCGGTTTACATCATCAACGAACAACGGTATGGTAACCTCAGGAAGACGTATGGTAGCCACAGGAAGGGTGGACTCTATGTCCCCTACAGAATTTGTATTTATGTGCTTACGTATGAAATGCAATGATACAAGGAGGGAAACAACAAGATGAAGGAAAGCTTTGATAAGACACTCATAGACCGATTGGAAAGTCCGGAAAGAAAGAGGGAGCTGCCCGCATCTTCGCTGCTTGAGAGGCTGCAGGTGAGTGGAGAGGTGGATGTGCTGGATATTGGAGCAGGCACCGGATATTTTTCCATACCGGCCGCTGCGCTAACGACAGGCACCGTATATGCTCTGGATACCGAGCCAGCCATGCTGCAAATGATGCGGGATCGTGTACGGGAGCAGGGGTTAACGAATGTCAACGTCATGGAAGGGATCGTGGAAAAGCTACCGTTCCAAGAGGGAACGATGGATCGTGTCATCGCTTCCCTCATTCTTCACATCACGGATGAACTGGAGGAGTCCATTCAACAGATTGCACGAGTCTTGCGCCCGGGCGGACGCTGCTTATGCCTGGAATGGCAGGAGGATCCATCGGAGCAGCGGGTTCCTCGTCCGAACCGGATCGACCCGTATGTCATGAAGAACCTGTTGGAGCAAGCGGGGCTGAAGGTGGAGAACATCGAGTACCCAACAGAACGACACTATTTGATGGTAGCCAGTAAACAGCCTGTATGATGCGACCTATAAATCTCTTGCCGGATCGTCCTTCCTTTTATAGACCAACGGGAACATTTTAGAGGAGAGAGACGTCTAGGGATTGAGGTGATCCTTTATGAGAAATTTCACGGTCATGATCCTGCTTAGCTGTTTGCTGCTGCTTGTGAGTGTATATGCTGTAAAACCAACGGATGTATTCGCCTGTTCTTGCGCTGGACCGCCTACGGTTCCGGAAGGCTTGGAACGGAGCGCTGCTGTATTTGCTGGCAAAGTGACTAAGATGGTTGGCCCGAAGCCAAAGCTGGTGATGTCCTCTACAGATCCGGTCGTTGTGACGTTTGAGGTAACTGAGGTATGGAAAGGGGAGTTGCCACTTAAGACGGAGCTTACAACGGCGATATCTTCAGCCAGCTGTGGTTATGATCAGTTTGCGGTGGGAAGTGAATTTTTGGTGTTCGGTTATGTACGCTCCGGTCAGCTGCAAACAGGGCTGTGCGACGGAACGAAGCTCCTCTCTGCGGCAGGTAAGGAACTAACCGAGCTTGGCAAGGGGTATTCTCCACAAGAAATACCTAAATCAGGGGATACAGGGGAGAACGCCCTTCCCGAGGAAGTCCCTGCAAGCGAAGATCAGGGGGCAGGTCAGTCGCCGTTACTGCAGCCTTTCTTGTGGGGAGCTGCAGTCGTTCTCGCAGTTGTACTGATGGTCTATGCCTGGAGGAAGAAAAGAGAAGTGTAAACGGAATGTAAAATTTTCGGAAATCTATTGGCGCCATTATACAGCCATGCTATAATCCATTTATTCAAGTAAAGGGGAGTAGCAGCCTCAGCAAAGTCGTCAATTCGTGACACGTAACGTGTCTCCGGCTTTGTTGGCAACGAAAGTTGTTTGCGAGACCTTTGCCGATTCGGTAAAGGTTGTTATTCCTGTGAGCTATTTCTGGGTATGATACCTTTATCGCCGATTTTCGGGATAAAGGTTTTTTTTGTTTCCTTCAACCTTTTTAAAACGGAATCGGAACATTTCATAACAAGAAGGAGAGAATGCGTTTGGAAATGGGACTATTGCTTGAATATGGATGGGTACTGATTGTGCTGATTGGACTCGAGGGTATCCTCGCAGCCGATAATGCACTTGTCATGTCCATCATGGTCAAACATTTGCCGGAGGATAAGCGGAAGAAGGCGTTGTTTTACGGATTGGCAGGAGCTTTTGTATTCCGTTTTGCCTCGCTATTCATTATTTCGTTCTTGGCAGATGTCTGGTACGTACAGGCTATCGGAGCCTTCTACCTGTTGTATATCAGTATCAATCATATCGTTAAACAGTTCTTTGTGAAGAAGAAGAAACATCTGAAGGAAGCTGAGACGAAGACCGAAAAATTCTGGGTTACCGTATTGAAGGTAGAGCTTGCGGATATTGCCTTTGCAGTCGATGCGATTTTGGCAGCCGTTGCGCTTGCCTTGACGCTTCCAGAGACCAACCTGCCGAATATCGGGGGGATGGACGGCGGACAATTCCTGGTTATTCTCACAGGCGGAATCATCGGCCTCATCATCATGCGATTTGCGGCGTCGTATTTCGGAAGGCTGCTGGTCAGAAGACCCGGCTTGGAAACGGCAGCTTTCCTGATCGTGGGCTGGGTAGGGATTAAGCTGGCCGTGTATACGCTCGCGCATCCTGATATCGCTGTACTGGAGAAGACATTTCCGAAGAGCACGGGCTGGAAGCTTGTATTCTGGGGAGTGCTGATCCTGATTGCGGTTCTTGGCTGGTTCCTGTCCAAGGAGAAGAGCGATATGACCGATGAGGAACGGAAACAAGTGGAAAGCTAAGTACCTGGATCCATTTGATATAATAAAGCATAGGAAAAAAGAAAGGATTTGTGATCTCGCGTGTAAAATTATCGTTTCTGCGCATCCTTAATGTATATTTTATTTTATGAGGAGAAACGATTGTCTTGGTTAAATGAAGTTTTAAATGGGGAAAATGGATGCCTGCTTTTATTCTGCTCATGGCTATAGAGAGTCATATGACCTCCTGGATTACGGCAGAGTTGAAGCTGCCCCCGAGAATACAAAATGTATACGCAGCGGCTCTTGTACCTGTTACGTTTAAATCGGAGGGCAGATATTCATAACGGAAATGTTTGAGGTTACCTTAGCTTAAGAGTAGAATAAGATGATGTAGGGCGCTTCAGCTTTTCTTTTTGGAATATACGATTTAAGAAGAAAGCAGATACATCTTGTGCTTGTGAATCAGCCTTATTGGCAGGGGAGTATGGAGGGCAGGTGCCTGTCCTTGGCTCTCCAGCCAGCTAAGGCTTTTTGATTTGGATAGGAGATAACAGCATTTGAAAAAAGGAGTGAGCAGGATTGATAATCCTCAAAACACAAGAACAAATCGCCAAGATGAATAAGGCTGGAGACATTCTTGCCGAATGTCATCGGCAGATTGCGCAGATGATAAAGCCGGGCGTGACAACACTGGAGATTGACCAGTTCGTGGAGCGTTTCCTGGCAGAGCGAGGTGCGACCCCGGAGCAGAAGGGATATCACGGATATCCCTTTGCCACCTGCGCGTCGGTCAACGATGTGATTTGCCATGGCTTCCCGAGCCATGAACCGTTAAAGGACGGAGATATCGTTACCATCGACATGGTAGTGAAGTATGATGGCTGGCTTGCCGATTCCGCTTGGTCTTACCCGGTAGGCAGCGTATCTGAGGAAGCACAGCACCTGCTCGATGTGACCAAGAAATCCTTGTATCTCGGGATTGAGCAGGCAGTGGTCGGCAATCGGATCGGTGATATCTCTCACGCCATTCAGTCCTATGCAGAGTCGCAAAATTTATCGGTGGTTCGCCACTTCGTAGGGCACGCAATCGGCGAGAACATGCACGAGGAGCCGCAGGTTCCGCATTACGGCCCACCCAATCGGGGGACACGGCTTAAAGAGGGCATGGTCATTACCATCGAGCCGATGCTTAATCTGGGAACGTACCAATGCAAGATTGACTCAGACGGATGGACGGCAAGAACGGTGGACGGCAAATGGTCAGCTCAATATGAGCATACTCTGGCCATCACGAAGGATGGCCCGGTGATTCTGACGGAACAATAAGTTTCTCCTCCACTCCATAGGGCTAATGCCTAGCGGGAGTGGGGGAGATGTACAAGCTGCAAGAACTCTCACGATGCTCCAACGGAGCAGGCGGAATTGTTCTGGAGAAGCGAAGCGTTCGCCTGAAAGCTTTCCAGAGGAAAGCTGGCATCGGAAGCATAGGCTCATCCGGATTTCAACGATTTATTCGTGATTCAGAATGAAATCTGGGGGTAACAGCGATCGGAAGAACAATCCGCATGCGGAGTGATGCAGCATCTTTCAGAATTCGTCAGCATCTGCGAATAGACGCCAATAAGATCTTTTCATATAATAGAATCATCATTTTACAAGCGAAGGGAACATGGAACATGACGATACGTAAAGCACTAACAGTAGCGGGCTCGGATACGAGCGGCGGTGCTGGCATCCAGGCCGATCTGAAGACGTTTCAGGAATTTGACGTATACGGTATGACCGCTCTCACCACCATTGTCTGCATGGAACCAAAAACATGGGATCATCAGGTTTTCCCGGTGGCGCTCGATATCGTGGAAACACAGCTGAAAACAGTGCTTGAAGGCATCGGCATTGATGCAATGAAGACCGGAATGCTCGGCTCTGTTGAGATTATTGAACTTGTCTCCCAATATATCGATCGCTATGACTTGAAACGGATTGTCATCGATCCGGTCATGGTATGCAAGGGAACAGATGAGGTGCTGCAGCCGGAAAATACGGAAGCGATGCTGGAATTCCTTCTTCCGCGTGCCGATCTGGTAACGCCAAATCTGTTCGAAGCGTCCCAATTGGCGAAATCCGGTCCGATCACGTCCCTGGATCAGATGCAGGAAGCTGCCGCCATCATTCACGAGCGCGGCGCGAAGAATGTGCTGATTAAGGATAGAGGCAAAATTCGCGAAGGAAAAGCGATGGACCTGCTCTATGATGGAAAGAACTTTGAATGGTTTGAAGCCGATACCATCGTGACGAAGTATACTCACGGTGCAGGCTGTACGTCATCGGCATCCATTACAGCGAATCTTGCCAAGGGATTGACCGTGCGCGAGTCGGTACAGCAAGCGAAGGCCTTCATCACGCAGGCGATTTCAAACGGCTTCCCGCTGAATGATTTTGTGGGTCCGACAAGACATTCGGCACATCGCAGTATATCTGCAAATTAAACAAAATACATTTTTTTGCAAGCTTATTCATTTTTGATTCCGGCTTGCACAATGTGACGAGAAACCTTTCTTTCTGCAAGAAAGGTTTTTTTGTTGTTAGTTGAATTCGATGCATATACTATATAGGAGCAAAGGCATGCTTCTTTATTCACGTATTTCCGCAGGGCTGGAGTGGCTTAGGTCCTTTCCAGTATAATTATGTGCTATAATTTATAAAGGGTCTGATAGAAACAGGAAGAAAATATTTAGGGGTTGAGACATGTTTCAGGTCATTTTGGATTTTTTGAAGAGTTTTGGTCCATGGGGATTGTTTATTCATTCATTTGCTGATGCTGTAATTTTTCCGATACCCGCCTTTTTTCTGCAAGTTTCGCTAAGTATTGTTCATCCGCAGGATGCACTTTGGCTTGCAACTTATGGTTTTATCGGGTGCTTGCTGGGAACGCCATTTGGTTATTTAATCGGAAAGCTGCTTGGGAAGTCGGTATTATACAAGATTTTGAAAAAAGAGTGGATTGACGCTGCAACGAACATGTTTCAGAAAAACGGCGAGGCGGCCATATTGATTGGTTCCTTTACGCCGGTTCCCTTTAAGGTGTTCACCATCCTTTCAGGTTGTTTGAACTTCCCGTTATGGAGGCTCCTGGCGTATGCTGCGATTGGCAGAGCCACCAAGTTTTATGTGGTAGGTACTTTGTTTTACCTGTATGGCAACGCGGCCGAAGGTATGGTTAAGGACGTATCCTTGTATATTGCGCTTATTGCCGTTCCGCTTCTGTTAGTCGGCGTGTATTTCAACCGTAAACGCAAGCGCAAGAAAATGGAGCAGCAGAAGCTGGCTGAAGCGAATTTAACTGTTGTGGAGAAGACACCAGTTGTTCTGGATCAAACCTCGGATCAGACTCCATCAGCCTAAACCTGAGCACGACGTCGGGGAAATCCCGTGAAGAACATATAAAGAAGCAGCCGGGCGATCGCCCGGCTGCTTTTTTTTTCCAAGATGTTATAGGTTCCTATTTATATCATAGCTAAACATTTCGGTATTAACCCGTTTTCCCGATTCGGAAGAACTTGCCTCTGCCTTTGGTTGTTGCAGGAGCAAAGGTCGGCGTCGGGGACAGCGGGGAGGTCATTTCTTGAGCAAGATAACCATGAAGAGGACCGTGATAGATTTCATTCAACTGCGGTGAATGGGCGAAATCTTCTGGCGTTACCAAGTGACAAGGTTTGTTCACAGGCCGCAGGCCTGCTTGCTCGAGAACGGTAGCGACAAAGTGAGAGCAGAAGAAAGCATCATCACGATCAATATGAATCCGAAACAATATACCCAGCAGCCCTAGCAGATTATATTTGTAGCGGTTCTGATCACGCATCATCTCTTTGACAAGATTGTGCATGCGTTGATAGTCCTCATTACTGACGCGGCAGCGGTAAACGGCGCATTCCGAGGTGTAGAAGAATGGAGCGCGCAAATTCTCGCGAACCAAACCGCCATCAAACGGATTGTTTGCCTTCTTTCGGCCAAAGCTGTACACTTCGCGTAATTCGGAATCAAACGCAATGGATGCATGGTTTAGTGGGGCCTTCGTGAAATATTGGATCATTCTGCTGAACCAGGTGCCCGTGCCTGTAAGCACAATCCAAATATCTTGTTCCGTGTACATACTCGCAAACTCCTTTGTTAACGGTCCTAACGACTAGCAATTGTAAATGACTTGCTTTCTTTCACAATAAACGAAAAAGCGATGGCGTTCAAGTCAAAAAATACCATTTTCTCTCAGTTTCACTAGAATAGCTCTGGTATTGACACCATATATTAGAAACTCCATAACAATATATTCGCCTTATGTCCAAATTATCCTTTGGTTTGCTTTATTTATATTTTCTAATATAGAGAAGAGGAGAGGAGAAGCAAACCTATATCTCGAAATATGTAAAACGATTTGAACAACGAAGGACAAGGAGGATCTCCACGATGATGAATAGTGAATGTCTCAACTATGATTTTATGGTTCAGGCGGTTGAAGTTGCGCCGATCGGAACGGTATTCATCGATTCTGAGGGGAGCATTATCAAGATCAATCCCGCTGCTTGTGTCATATTAGGGTATGAGGCGGAGGAATGTCTGTACCATCCGTACTATCATTGGATTTATCCGGAAGACGTGAATAAGGACAGGGAACGACTGGAGAAATTAGTGTCGGGTAAGGCCCTTTCCCTGCAAATGGAGAAGAGGTTGTTACATAAAAAAGGCGATATCAAGTGGGTATCCTGCAGGTTAAGCATGGCCCATAGCAGAGATGGAAGAACGCTCGGCTACATAGCTCACTTTACGGATATCACCGATTTAAAGCGAGCCGCCCATCAGGAAGAGGAGAGGCTGATTCAGTCCGATAAGTTGTCGATGGCCGGGCAGCTTGCGGCAGGTATCGCCCACGAAATCCGAAATCCGATGACCTCCATCAAAGGATTTGTCCAATTAATTCGATCCGGTGCAGGTCGGAAGGATCAATATTTCGATATTATCTCTTCAGAGATCGAACGGATTGAGCTGATTGTCAGCGAGCTTCTGTTCCTGGCAAAGCCGCAGAGTGTGAAATTCGAACGTACGGATATCCGGCAGCTCCTGGAGCAGGTGATAACACTCTTGAATACACAGGCTATTATACATAACGTTGAGATCATCACGGATTTCGGAGCGCACGAGGCCAGCGTGGATTGCGATGTGAACCATCTGAAGCAGGTGTTTATTAATTTTATCAAAAATGCGGTGGAGTCCATGCCAGATGGCGGGGAGCTGACCATTCGGCTGGGAAGAGGCGAAGGCCATACCATCGCCATCCATTTCATTGACAATGGCTGCGGGATTCCCGAGTCTATTCTCTCCCGTCTGGGTGAGCCCTTTTTTACGACCAAGGAGAAAGGGAACGGCTTGGGATTCATGATCAGCAAAAAAAATGATTGAGGATCACAAGGGGGAGGTTCATGTTTCCAGCAAGCTTCAGGTAGGTACAACCATCACTGTGATCTTGCCGATGGCATAATCCAGCTTGACCAGACGTATTGTTCGCTCTACATTATAGAAAGATATAGGAGAGGGGGCGGTCAATATGGGCAACATGCAATTATTAAAAGAGCCGAAGCGGCGCAAGCTACTGTTCAGCGCGGGACTCAGCTGGATGTTTGATGCGATGGATGTCGGAATGATTTCGTTTGTTGTCGCAGCGCTGGCAACCGAATGGTCGCTAAGCTCGCAGCAGGTTGGAATCCTGACGAGTACAACGTCGATCGGAATGGTATTTGGCGCGGCGATGGCTGGGTTTTTGGCGGACAAATACGGACGGAAGAACATTCTGCTCTGGACGCTGCTCATATTCTCGATAGCGAGCGGCCTTTCCGCGCTGGCTACCGGTTTTATTATGTTGTGTTTTATGCGCTTTATCGCCGGCTTTGGACTTGGCGGAGAGCTTCCGGTTGCATCTACCCTGGTGTCGGAAAGCATGCCGGCAAATGAACGGGGAAGAGCGGTTGTACTGCTGGAGAGCTTCTGGGCAGCGGGCTGGATTTTATCCGCACTTATCGCCTATTTTGTCATCCCGGATTACGGCTGGCGGGCAGCCTTTGTGATTGGAGCTCTGCCTGCTTTCTATGCACTCTATCTGCGGCGTGCGATTGAGGATTCGCCAAGGTATATACAGCAGAAGGCAAAGATGGCCACGAAGGTGACCTTAAGACAGCGGGTAGCCTCGGTCTGGTCGGTCGAACATCGGCGTACAAGCATTATGCTGTGGGTGCTGTGGTTTACAGTCGTATTTTCCTACTACGGTATGTTTCTGTGGCTTCCGACGGTTATGGTGGACAAAGGCTTCAGTCTGGTCAGGAGCTTTCAGTACGTGCTGATCATGACACTTGCCCAATTGCCAGGATATTTTACAGCCGCCTACTTTATTGAGAAGTTTGGACGGAAGTTTGTTCTGGTTACATACTTGGTGCTTACGGCTCTAAGTGCAATCTGGTTTGGCTATGCCAATACGGAAGCATCACTTCTTGCTGCGGGGATTTCCCTGTCATTCTTCAATCTGGGGGCATGGGGCGGACTCTATGCCTACAGTCCGGAGCTCTACCCGACGAAAGTACGTTCAACAGGGGTTGGGCTGGCGACGTCCTTCGGACGGATTGGCGGCGTGATTGCGCCGCTTCTCGTCGGTGTGCTGAAGCAGAACGGGACCAGCATTGAGTTCATCTTCGTGATGTTCTTTGTGACCATTCTAATCGGGGCTGCGGGGGTATTGATTCTTGGAAAAGAAACAAAAGGGCTGGAGCTTGCGGATTAAGTAATCAGCATCGCAAGCAGCGATAGCTGTTCTGTTATTCACAGCAAGGAACTGAATGTAAGAAAAGGGTGGACCCACAAAGGTATGAAATACCTTGGGTCCACCCTTTTTGTATGGTGATTCTGTTCATGCGGCAGGGCGTGAAGCGTTTATATTTCCATAATGGAAGGCATAATGTACGGGCTTCGGCCCAGCTCCCGCTTGAAGTAACGGTTAAGCGTGTTGTTGGTCATCTGCTCCCAAGCCGCGCGGTTGTATTCACGCTGCTCTCCGGCCTTGTTCAGCTGTTTGCGCAGCATGGCTTCTGCGCGGCGGAGAAGAGGTTTGGAATCCTGCATATAGACAAAACCGCGGGTGATCAGCTCCGGCCCGGACATCAGCTTGCGTGTTTCGCGATTGATGGTAATGGCAACGATGACAACGCCATCGTGAGCGAGCTGTACCCGCTCTTCAAGCAATTCCTTTTCATGAGTGCGAAGCTCACCGTTATTAATATAGACGTCTCCGGAAGGGATGTTCCGGCCTTTCCGCGCGTAGTTGCGGAACAGGGACAGCGTATTTCCGATGTTCATCAAGTAAACGTTGCTGTCAGGAACACCAACCTGCACGGCCAGATGACGGTGATTGAGCATCATCCGGTACTCCCCGTGAATCGGTACGAAATATTTAGGACGCAAACTGCTGATCATCAGCTTGAGATCTTCGCGGCAGCCGTGACCCGAGGTGTGAATATCGAGAATGGATCCGTATTTGACCTCTGCTCCGGCCCGCATCAAGAGATCGATGCTGCGGTTTACATTCTGGGTGTTTCCGGGAATCGGCGAGGAGGAGAAAATGACGGTGTCCTCCGGATGAATTTGAATGGAACGATGGGCACCTGAGGCGATACGGGTCAGTGCCGCATTGGGCTCGCCCTGACTGCCTGTACAAATAATTAGCACCTGGTCGTCCCGATAACGGTTAGCGGCTTTGGCATCGATAAACATGCCGTCAGGGACGCGAATATAACCGAGTTCTTGTCCGATGACAAATACCTTCTCCATACTACGGCCGACAATCGCGATTTTGCGTCCTGTTCGGATGGCAGCCTCAACGACCTGCTGTAACCGATGGACGTTAGAAGCAAAGGTTGCGAACAAAATCCGTCCGGGACATTCCTGGAACAGACGCAGAATGGAGTTGCCCACGGTACGCTCTGAAGGCGTAAATCCGTCGCGCTCGCTGTTGGTGCTGTCGGCCATAAGGGCGAGCACGCCGCGTTTGCCAATATGCAGGATTTTATGCAGATCAGCGGGTCTATCCTCTGGCGTAAAATCAAATTTAAAGTCCCCGGTATGTACGATCGGACCGTATGGGGTTTCTACCACGACCCCGAAGGCATCCGGAATGCTGTGGGTGGTTCTGAAGAAATGAACGGAAAGATGACGGAATGAGATGGTTTCGTCTTCATGAAACACACGCAGATCGCTTTGGTCCAGCAGACGATGCTCTTCCAGCTTCGCACGAACCAATCCGATGGTCAGCGCCCCGCCATAAATCGGCATCTGGATTTGACGAAGGACATAAGGAATAGCCCCGATATGGTCTTCATGGCCATGGGTCAGAAACAGACCCTTCACTTTGTGTTTGTTATCGATTAAATAACGGATATCCGGAATGATGTAATCGACTCCGCTCATTTCGGCATCCGGGAATTTCAGCCCGGCATCGATGAGGATAATCTCATTCTTGAATTCCACACCGTACATGTTTTTTCCGATCTCTCCAAGCCCCCCCAGCGCAAAGATGCGCACAGGCGGAGCGGATGGCCTCGGTTTTTTGGCAGGCTTGGCAGTTTGAATCTGATCTGTTAGCAGGGGTTTAGACATAATGTGAAAGAATCCTCTCTATGGTAATTAAGGCAGAAGCCTGGTCATTTTATATTTCTTCTCTACTTAAGATATCAGAAAGTTCAAGCTTCGTGAAACGCTTTTCGAAATTCATTTGGATTTCGGCCGGGACAGTCACCCATTTTTATCCACTCTTATATGCTGTAGAAAGAGGAGGACTGGTGATGAGCGGTTTAATGAGGTTGGAAGATATGGATGCTATTCATGGATTACCGGAGGACTGGCAGCGAGAAGCGATAATAAAGCTAACCGAGAAAATGACGGACCGTTCCGCCAAATTCCCCTGTATTCCGGCAGTGCAGGGACATGTGCTGAAGCATTTTAGATATGGCTTTATTAATCAGGGCGAATCGCAGGAGGCAGCGGGACAACTGGCCTCACTGCTGCATGAGTTCGGACTCGGCTCCAGAGATTTTGGGCCGTATACTTCACTTGTCGTGTTGATCAACACGGAACATAGCAGGAATGACTTGGCAGGCGTCGAGTACTATGAGCGTTTATTCTGGCAGCTGCTAAGCCGAACAACCGAATACGACGCAGAACCTTGGCCGGAGGGTCTCCCCGAGGAGCCTTCGGAACATCTGTGGGAATTTTGTTATGCAGGCGAGCCTTATTTTGTGTATTGCGGCACACCCGCGCATGAGCTTCGTCAGAGCAGATATTTCCCTTATATGATGCTTGCCTTCACGCCCCGCTGGGTTCTGCAGCAGTTCAATGCCCGGGAAGGGCAAGCAGAACGAACAAAGGCCATGATTCGCCAGCGGTTAAAGTTCTATGGGGCGGAGGATAATTATGAATGGAAGCAATATTTTCTGCGGGATAACACAGAATCGCTGTCAAAATGTCCGTTTGCAAGGCTCCACAAGGAGATCAACAGATAACAAGAAATAACACACTGCTATCATCATACCCTAAATTGTAGTAAGGGTTAACCAAGCTTATCCATTCAAGGCCGTTATTTTGCGAAAATTTGCAGAGTGACGGCTTTTTATTGGAATTATGGATTCATTAGGGTGTAGGATTTTGCCCCTATATAAGTAAATCTTATCCTTTTTGTACAAAGATCCACCAAGTTACACTTAAAGTGCGTTTTATAATTTCATTGGTATAGACCTGGGGAGGTGTATGGAACGAAGCTTTTGTCAGATTTGAAAACGCTTTAATAAGAATAATGGAAGGAGTTGTATGATGATGAACAGCATGTCCAGAACCATGAGAGGTTTTATTCTCGGAATCGTTGCTGTGCTGGTATTCAGTGTATTTCCAGTGTTCAAGGCCCAAGCAGCCGAGGCTTGCACAGAGCCTGCGTGGAGCAGTTCGGCTGTGTATGGTGGAGGCAACATAGTATCCCACAATGGTCATGCGTGGAAAGCGAAGTGGTGGACGCAGGGCGAGGTTCCTGGAACGACCGGACAATGGGGCGTATGGGAGGACTTGGGGGCCTGCAATCCAGGAACACCACCAGTCGATCCGCCAGTGGATCCCCCGGTCGATCCTCCTGTGGACCCACCTGTTGATCCTCCGCTGCCTGGGAGCCGGATGTATGTTGCTTACGCGAGCTCTTGGAATACAAGCATATACGACCTGACTACGGCTAATGTTCCCAATTACATTACCCATGTCAATCTGGCATTTGTAAGACCAGATACCACGTATGCCAAAGGCTCTTATGCATTTGACCAAGCCGTTGCGGGTTTGGAATTCGTGGAAGGAGCAACAACGCCAAACGGCCAGCGTAAATTTACTTCCCAGCAGTCCCTGGACCTTCGAAACAACATCGCGGCGCTGAGAGCCCGCGGAACGAAAGCGTTCCTGTCAGTAGGAGGCTGGTCGTACAGCCAAGGCTCACAGTGGTCCGGATTCAATGCCAAGAACATTGTGGATCTGGCACAGGATTTGGGTGTGGCCGGTGTCGACATCGATTGGGAGTCCAGCGGCAGCAGCTGCAACAAAGGAACAGCCGCTCAGTTCAGCTGCTCCAAGGATGGCGAGATCGCCGGCATTATTACGAGCCTCTATAACGAGATCAATGCAAGGAATGCCAATCTTCAGATCTCCATCGCAGGATGGTCTACGGGCGCTTATTATGTGAAGGGAACGCCGTTTGAGGAAGGCAAAGTTCAATGGGGTTCCCCTTTTGGCGGCACGATGTACCGTGTCGTCAAGGATCATGGCAGCAAGATCAATTTCATTAATCTGATGTCCTACGATGGAGGCATCTACTACGATCCTCGTGAAGGATACGAATCTTATAAGGCGATATATAACGGGCCGATCAACATGGGCATGCAGATTGCACCGGAGGGCTCCGGCGGCGCTGTCCTGCAGCTAAATGCAGCACCGGGGACGGTGTATGATGCCGAGATGATGAACGGACAGAATAACATCGCAACACAGTATTATAATGTAGAAACGATGGTTAATTACATCAAGAATAAGGGAAAGGCCAATGATGGCTTCATGCTGTGGCAGCTCTGGAAACAGCGGGTGCACCAGCCTGCACCTTCGGGAGCAGCGAACGAGAACAGCGCCGGGCAGTACGTATGCCGTAATTTGCCGCTACCTGGGGATTGCAATCAGACCATACCAAGCTTACCGAAATTATAATTTCTTCCGATACTCCGATGGTGTGCAGTTCATGATCTTTCGGAATACCCGAACAAAATAACTGATGTGTCCAAATCCGACATCGAGTGCGATGTCGGATATTTTATTGTCCGGCTGCCGAAGCAGCTCTGCCGCTTGGCGAACGCGATAGGAGTTCATATAATCCACGGGGGTTTGCCCGGTCATGGATTTAAAGAACCGGCAGAATTGGCCTTCACTCATCGGAATGAGCTCTGCCAGCTCACTCAGCCGGATGGGGCGGTGGTAATGATTCTGAATGTAGAGAATCACCTTTTTTAAGCGCTCGGTCCTCGTGATATCAGCGGTCTCGCTCCGGCTTCGGTTTGCCAGCCTTCCAGTGGATGCAGCTTCAAACAACATGAGAAACAGATGTCCCTTTATAGCGGCTTCATAACCGGCAGGCTTTTGCTCCGATAACCCAATCATTTCCTTTATATGTCCAAGCAGCCTGTCATCGGTTTCGGAGGTCATCCGTCTTGGGAAGGTTGCCCTCCGCTCCTGAAACGGGATAATCATGCCCTCCTGAACAAGATCATAGTGGGGGCTTGCAAGCATGCCGAAATCGAACACCATGGCGCAGAAGCTGCACCCTTGGTCGCCCTGGGCATGTCCGGTATGGAGGTCGCCTCCGTCGATAAATATCGCTTCACCCGTCCGAACAGGAATATATTCCGAATCAATCTGAAACAGAACGTCCCCTTCCATGACGTAAAAAATTTCCGCTTCTTTATGCCAATGGGAGTCTACCACATGGGCACCGGGGGCAAAGTGATACCAGTAGGCGCCGAACGGAAACCGTTCATTCCCGTGGATGGTGCTTTCTTTTAACGATTGACGAAAAGATTGATCCATATGGAATCCCCCTTGGAAGTGGAATGCGTGAAGTGGAATTAGAATTGAAATCGAAATTGGTAAACCGATAGTTTTCGTCAATATTGTGCTATATATAGATCGAATACTGATAGTATGGGTAAAAATAGATCAGTATAATGACATTATAACGCTTACATCATAAAGTTCAATTTACCAAATATAGAAGGGCGGTATATAGCATGAAATTTACGGACGGCAACTGGCTTATCCGGGAGGGTTACTCCGTTTCGGGAGCGGTTCAGGCTTATGATTTCGCGGTAAAAGGAAACACGCTGACGGCTTATGCATCTACGGCACCCATTCCGGGAAGAGGAGCCACAATTAATGCCCAACTGATCACCGTGCAATTTCATTCGCCGGCACCCGGCGTCATCGGCGTTAAGCTGGTTCACTATGCGGGGGTACGAGATCGCGGTCCTGCATTTCAATTGTATGGGAATGAAGGTGACCACACGGTCATAGAAGAGAACGAGCAGGAGGCTGTTCTGCGCAGCGGCAATCTGAGCGTTGTGATCAGGAAGGGTCCGGAATGGTCGGTTCACTTCTATAGGGGAGGCGAGCGCATCACCGGCAGCAGGGCCAAATCCATGGCGCATATCGTGGAAGACGGCGGACAGGCCTACATGCGCGAAGAGCTGGACCTTGGCGTCGGCGAATGGGTATACGGACTTGGCGAGCGCTTCACTTCGTTTGTGAAGAACGGTCAGGCTGTGGACATATGGAACCAGGACGGCGGCACCAGCTCCGAGCAGGCCTATAAAAACATTCCATTCTACATCACGAACAAAGGATATGGTGTGTTTGTGAACCAGCCGGATCTCGTATCCTTTGAAGTAGCATCGGAAAAAGTGAAGAAGGTGCAGTTCAGTGTGCCAGGAGAGTCCCTGGAATATTTCATCATCGACGGACCGGACCCGAAAGGCGTCCTGGACAAATATACGAATCTGACGGGGAAACCGGCACTGCCGCCGGCTTGGACCTTCGGATTGTGGCTGTCGACGTCTTTTACCACGCAATATGACGAAGACACTGTAAACTCTTTTGTTGACGGTATGCTGGAGCGCAATATTCCTCTGCAGGTCTTCCACTTTGACTGCTTCTGGATGAAGGGGCTCAATTGGACGGATTTCCAGTGGGATGAAGAGGTGTTCCCTGATCCTGAAGGCATGCTGAAGCGGCTGAAAGAAAAGGGACTGAAAATTTGCGTATGGATCAACCCGTACATCGCCCAGCGCTCGCGTCTTTTTGAGGAGGGCCGTGAGAAGGGCTATCTGGTGAAAAAAGAGAACGGCGACGTTTGGCAGTGGAATCTGTGGCAGCCGGGCATGGCGCTTGTGGACTTCACGAACCCGGATGCGTGCGAATGGTACGCAGGATACCTGCGCGAGCTGACGGATATGGGCGTTGACAGTTTCAAAACAGATTTCGGTGAGCGCATTCCGACGGATGTGGTTTATTTTGACGGCTCCGATCCGCATAAAATGCACAATTATTACACCCAGTTATACAACCAAGTGGTATTCAACGTGTTAGTCGAGAAATTCGGCAAGAACGAAGCGGCGGTGTTCGCTCGCTCCGCAACGGTTGGCGGGCAGCAGTTCCCTGTGCACTGGGGCGGCGATTGTTATGCGGATTATGAATCGATGGCGGAGAGCCTGCGCGGGGGCTTGTCCCTTGGTCTCGGCGGCTTTGGCTTCTGGAGCCATGATATCGGCGGTTTCGAAAATACAGCTCCAGCGCATGTGTTCAAACGCTGGCTGGCATTCGGCCTGCTGTCCAGTCACAGCCGTCTGCATGGCAGCAGCTCCTACCGGGTGCCATGGTCTTATGACGAAGAGGCTGTTGACGTTACGCGTTTCTTCACGAAGCTGAAGAGCCGTTTGATGCCTTATTTGTTCCATACGGCTGTGCAAGCATCGGAGCAAGGCGTACCGAGCATGCGTGCCATGTTCCTGGAATTCCCGGAGGACCCGGCTGTCGAGATGCTGGATCGTCAGTATATGTTAGGGGATTCTCTGCTTGTGGCACCGGTATTCAGCGAGAAGGGGGATGTGAAGTACTACCTGCCGCAGGGCCGCTGGACGCATCTGTTAACAGGAGACACCGTGGAGGGTGGATCCTGGCGCAAGGAAACGTACGATTTCCTTGGACTGCCATTGTTTGTACGCGGCAACTCGTTTGTTGCCCTCGGTTCGAATGATGCCCGTCCGGAATATGACTATGCAGACGGTGTAGAGCTTGGTTTATATGCGCTGGAAGACGGCAGCGAGGCATCCGTCACGGTTCGCAGCATGAGCGGAGAGAGCGAGCTGGTCGTGCGGGCCGTACGCGCAGGAAACCGCATTGACTTTACGGTGGTGGAAGGCAGCGGCAAGCCATTCTCCGTGAGGCTGCACGGGACAGGAGCCGTGTCATCCGTCGAGGGCTCAGGGGCGAGTCTGCAAGAGGGTCAGATTCAAGTAGAAGCAGGACAACCAGCGGTGAGCTTCTCAGCAGTGCTGGCAGTATAAGAGTACAACACTTGTCTGTAGAGGTTTCTGGCATGAAGTAGAAGGTTTGCTTATTAAGGAAAAAAACATAGCGAAGATAAGCCCGGACCAGCCTTGTGTTGGAGTCGGGCTTCTTCCATATTTTAGTTGGCCTTGGATGAATGGCAATGCTGATATAATAGGCCTGCGGCAAGCATAAGTGCACTGTTTTGTAATCGCTTTCCTAAAAAATGCCGAAGACTAGAGGACAGGAGCGAGACGGTCCGATGTTATCCAATTTCATTCAAATTATGAACGACATGAAGATCCGCAACAAACTAATATTGTCCTTTGTTGTTGTGGTTTTTGTACCGGTGGCCATCGTGGGGATATTCCTTACGGGAGAGCTCCGGAAATTCGCTTTGAACAATGCTTTGGAACAGGCTTATCAGAATGTGGACCGCATTAAGAAACGGTCAACCGAAGTTATCAACGTGGCGGACGATTTATCCTATCGCCTATCGTATGATGAGCGTCTGAAGAATGTTGCCAACCGGCAATATGAAAGCGTATACGACGTATTTGTAGCATACAGGGAGTACCCTGACTTGCAGCAGGCCATTCGGATGTATAAGGAAATATCGAATATTCGCTTTTATAGCGACAACCCCACCATGCTGAACAATTGGGAATTCATATACCCGGAGGGTGAAATCAGGAGAACCGAGTGGTATCGGCGAGCCGAAGACAATATCGGCGTCATCTACTGGGATTATGTTCGAGATGAACGGGATCAGAAGGTATACCTCAGCCTGATTAAAGGGGTCGACCTGGGAAGCAAGGACAATCTGGGTGTATTGGTGATTAACGTGAACACCGGCTTGCTGAATACGATTCTGAGCCAGGAAACGTTCGACACGATTATAGTAGACAGCAAGAACAATATCGTTGCGGCCAACCGCCCGGAGCTGTACGGAAAGACTTTGGCGGAAATTCATGATAACAACGGCGCTGTGTACAACGCCAGTGGAAGCTATGAATCCGTCATTGACGATGAAGCCTCCAAAGTTCTGATTGAGCCGTTGAATACGGAATCGGGCGTAAACGGCCTGCGTATTATCTCCATTTTTTCGATCGACAGCATTGTGTCGGATGCCAACCGAATCAGCAAGCTGGCAATGACGGTTATTATTGTGAGTCTGCTGTTGGCCGTTATCCTCATTTACAGCTTCTCTGCGCTGATCTCTAACCGGTTGCTGCGTCTCAGCAAACATATTACGAAGGTGGGTACGGGTAACCTTGGCGTTGCCATGGCCATTGACGGCAAGGATGAAATCGGCCAACTGTCGCGTCAGTTCAACTCCATGGTGGGCAATGTTAACGACCTGATGAACGAAGTGCAGGAGTCCAACGAACAGAAGCGGTTAATGGAGCAGAAGCAGAACGAAATCAAATTCAAAATGATGGCCAGCCAGATCAATCCGCATTTTCTGTTTAACGCGCTGGAGTCCATTCGCATGGAGGCGCATCTCAAGGGTGAGAGTGAAATCGCCAGGATTGTGCGGCTGCTTGGCAAAATGATGCGGAGCAACCTCGAGGTGGGCAGTGGAAAAACAACGATTAGGGACGAGATCGAGATGGTGCAGTGTTATCTCGACATTCAAAAATTCCGCTACGAGGATCGTCTGAAATATGAGCTTCAGGTGGATCCCGATGCGAATCACATCAGAATCCCACCCTTGATCATCCAGCCGCTTGTCGAGAATGCGGTCATACACGGGATGGATCACAAGGAAGAGGGTACCTTCATAAGGGTTAGGGTCACGGCCGCCGAAGGGATGCTGCACGTCATCACCGAGGACAATGGAGCGGGCATATCTCTGGACCGGTTAAAGATGATCTATGGTTATTTGAACGATACCGACGAGAAGGACGGCGGACGGATCGGGCTCCGTAACGTTCATGTTCGTCTGCAGCTCACCTACGGCCCTGAAGCGGGGCTGATCATATATAGTGAACCGGGAACGGGAACACGTATTGAATTCAGGATTCCGACAGGAGGAGAGAAGGATGTTGAGAGTGTTAATCGTGGATGACGAACCCAAGCTGCGTGAGGGGTTGAAAAGCATTGTGCCTTGGGGCGAACTGGGGTATCAGATTGTGGGCACAGCAGCGAACGGGAGCGAGGCATTGGAGAAGCACAGACACCTAGCCCCTGATGTGATGCTGGTTGATATTCGAATGCCGGGTATGGACGGATTACGGCTAATTGAAGCCATACGGACCGTGGATGCTGCGATTCATCTGTTGATCCTGAGCGGATACGCTGATTTTGATTATGCCAAGCGGGCCATCTCCCACCGCGTTGACGGGTACCTTCTGAAACCGGTAGATGAAGAGGAGCTTCGCCAATATTTGCTTCAGATTAAGGAAGCGATAGAACAAGAACAGGAATGGAGGACATTGAACAGAGCAGCTTCCGATATGAGTCGTGAGCAGTTCATTCAAACCTGGTTCAGCCAGGAGAGTAAGCCGGACCCGGCTTGGCGGCAAATCGCCGAGAAGATGGGGCTGTTATGGAATCATTATCAGGTGCTGCTTATCCATGATCATCGGCATGTTGAATCCGGGCAGGAGGGCAGCCATCTGTTGAAAAACAGGCTGATTGAGGCTTTTGAGGAACAGGGGCATGGCGTGGTATTTTCAATGCATGACTATATCGGCATTCTAATGCCGATTCCGGTTCTGACGGCAGGAGGAAGGAAGGAGCTGCTTCAGATGGCGGAAGGAGCTGCAAGTCTTGCAGGCACTGCAATTACATCTTCTCTAGGACGCCAGGCTCACCGTCTGGAGGAGGTCCCAAGCTCCTACCGCTGTGCCAAGGAACGAATTCGCGAACGCTTCTTCTATGCGCCGGGGGAGCTATTATTCTCTGGATCTGAGCGATTTGCGGGTGACATTTCACGCGACGAGCAGCAACCCTATGATCCGTTGCAGTGGATGGAACAGCTCTATTATGCCGTGGATGTGGGCAATGTCGAGGTGCAGCGAAATCTGCTGCGCTCCGCCGCTTATGCCATGGTCCATGAGGGATACAGCGAGGAGGGAATGAAGCGTTCGTTCGTTGCGCTCCTCACCGGCGTGTACAACAAGCTGATGCAGCATCATACCGAGCTCCAGTCGCGGACGAAGGAATATTCGGATCGGATCGCCGCGATATTCCGTCAGCGGACGGCGCATGATTTATGCCAGCATTCATCTCAATTTCTGGAGGAGCTGATCTGGCAGGCAGGCAAGGGGGGGCGGGACCAGGAGATGAAGCGGATCATGGATTTGATCCAGCGCAATTACAGCGAGAATATCAAGCTGGAAACCCTGGCGTCGGTATTTAATTACAACAGCGCTTATTTAGGGAAAATGTTCAAGAATACAACCGGAGAATATTTTAATACCTATCTCGACAAGGTCCGGATCAGCAAAGCCAAGGATTTTTTGAAGCAGGGCATGAAGGTGTATCAGGTCGCGGAGAAGGTAGGTTATACCAACGTGGACTATTTCCACAGCAAGTTTAAAAAATACGTCGGCACATCCCCGTCCAACTACCGCAAGGAGCTGGATCTGTAATTTAGCCGCTGATTCGCACAATGTGACCGAGCCCGGATGTGGCGCCGAGGTTATACAGCCCATTGTGACAGAGTATCGCATGAGTAACCGCAGTGAGCCGGCACACGGCAAATAGGCTTCAAGCAGCTCCGCGCCATAAATACTTTCATATATCGCTGCCCTTTAAGACGCGACTAAGGCACGCGTCTTTTTGTTTTTCCTGTGCCTCCCCCAAGGCATTACCGTGGGAGCCGAATGCTGCAAAGCATAGAGCGGAGGGGCCGGAATCGTATCGGAGAAGCGGCAGCGGTCACCTTTAAAGCCGGGGAACCACCGCCCCGTGTCAATCGAAGTTTCCCGGGTTTAACAGCGATCGGAGATACGATCCGGACACGGAGCGGCATAGAGGTCTTTCGCATTTTCACTCCCACCGTTAATGTCTAATTTTTATATGATTTTTAAGCCAATCCTTTGGGTACTTCCCTGCCGCAGCCTGGTTTATCATCAGAATATACAAGAGAGGAGGGGTTGGTTTGAAAGCGGTAACAAAGACAGAAGGCAGCATCCAACCTGCCGCAAAGAGAAAGAAAGGCTTCTGGGCCACTTTCAAAGAGCAGAAAGTACTGTATGGAATGTCGCTCCCATTTATCGTCATTGTGTTCATCTTCAGTTACATGCCGGTATGGGGCTGGTTGATGGCATTCCAGAATTATAAGCCCGGCAGGGGCATATTTGACCAGAAGTGGGTGGGTCTGGACCATTTCATCGCCCTGTTCTCTGACGATAAGTTTTATCTGGTGCTGCGAAATACACTCGCCATGAGTTTCATGGGATTGATTGTCGGATTTACGATTCCGATTCTATTCGCAGTCTTGTTGAATGAGCTTCGTGGAAGCGTATTCAAGAGGACGGTACAGACGATATCTTATCTCCCGCATTTTGTGTCCTGGGTTGTGGTAGCCGGTATCGTAACCAAGATGCTGTCCACAGATGGAGGCGCTGTCAATCAGCTGCTGATGTGGCTGGGCTTCATCGATCAGCCGATACAGTTTATGGCTCAAGGGAATCTGTTCTGGTATATCGTAACGGGTTCAGATATATGGAAGGAAATGGGCTGGAGCGCGATCATTTACTTGGCAGCGATTTCAGGGATTGACCAGGAGCAGTTTGAGGCAGCCAAGGTCGACGGTGCGAGCCGGATTCGCCAGATATGGCATATCACGCTGCCCAGCATCGCTCCTACGATTGCTATTCTGATGATCATGTCGATCGGGCATCTGATCAGTATCGGTTTCGAGAAGCAGTTTTTGCTGGGCAACCCGCTGGTGGTTGATTACTCGGAAGTATTGGATCTGTATGCTCTGAACTATGGGCTTGGCATGGGACGTTTCTCATTCGGTACGGCAATCGGGATGTTTAACTCCATCGTAAGTATCATCTTGTTGCTGCTCGCCAACGGGGTGTTCAAAAAATTCACCAAGCAATCCATTATGTAAGGGGAGGGAAGCAGCATGGCACGAACCAAAACAGCATTCAAGCCCACGCTCTCCGACCGCGTGTTTGATATTTTCAATTTTACATTTATGATGCTGGTCATGATTGTCACCCTGTATCCGTTCCTGAACGTTCTTGCGATATCGCTGAACGATTCCGTTGATACGGTGCGCGGGGGAATCTACATCTGGCCACGGGAGTTTACGCTGGAGAACTACGTGCAGATCTTTAAATACGAAGGCTTGATTACCGGTTCAAAAATCACCATTCTTCGAACGCTGGCAGGAACCTTCCTTGGTCTGCTTAGCGGAACGATGCTGGGGTATGTCCTCAGCCGAATGGATTTTCAGGGAAGGAAGTTCATGTCGACCTTTCTTGCGCTGACGATGTACTTCTCGGGCGGCATGATTCCGGTGTTCATTCTGATCCGCGACTTGAACATGATGAATTCGTTTCTGGTCTACATCATTCCGGGAATGGTCAGTGCGTTTAACGTATTTGTTATCCGCTCCTTCATCGACAGCTTGCCTTACTCGCTGCAGGAATCGGCGAAGCTTGACGGGGCCAGCGATTTTACGATCTATTACAGAATCATTCTTCCGCTTTGCAAGCCCGTGCTGGCTACCATCGCGTTGTTCCTGGCAGTCGGGCAGTGGAATTCATGGCTAGATACGTATCTCTACAACGGTAACGCTCCCCATCTCACGACGCTTCAATTCGAGCTGATGAAGGTGCTGCAGAGCACGCAGGGGCAAACCAGCGGCATGATGTCCGGGCAGAATATGGCGGAAATCGTGAAGCAGGTCTCGCCGGAATCTATCAAAATGGCAATCACGATTGTGGTCACGGTTCCGATATTGCTCGTCTATCCGTTTCTGCAGCGGTATTTCGTGAAGGGCATGACACTCGGCGCTGTGAAAAGCTAGCATTCATGTACGGTATCAGCAGGGCTTGCGTCCTGTTATACGATAGATTTTTTTGAAAAATATCAGAACATTTAAAAAATCGATTAGGGGGTAAAGCAATGAAACACAAGCAGAGATTGTCACTGCTGCTCGCTATGATGATGCTGGCTACGTTCGTTCTTGCGGCGTGTGGCAACGGCGACAGCAGCAATAGCGCCAACGGCGGCAAAGATGGCAGTGGCGGAAGCGATACGCAGCAGGAAGAGAAGCTTGAGCCGATGACCATGACGTATTACAGCGCCGATTCCAATGCGAATTGGGCTAACATGCAGGATGCGGTCGGCAAGAAGCTGACCGAGAAGACCGGCATTACGATTCAGGCCGAATACGCGGTGGATGGCTCCAATCAGAAGCTTCCGCTGATGGTGGCGAGCGGCGAATATCCGGACCTGGTATTTGCCAAGGGCGATGCCAATCTGTTCGTGGATTCCGGCGCGTTTATTGATTTGACGGATTTAATTGAAGAGCATGCGCCGAACATCAAGAAGGTATACGGTGACTACATGAGCCGTCTGAAGTGGAGCAACGAGGACGAGGCTATCTATGTGCTTCCGACACTTGCAGCGGTGGACCATCAGATGCTTGATGCGGGCGGCACGTTCCAGATCCAGCATGAAGTGCTGAAGGAACTCGGATACCCGGAACTCAAAACCGTGGAGGATTACGAGAAAGCGTTGAAGGATTATTCCGATAAACATCCGACCATTGACGGACAGCCAACGATTCCGCTCACGCTGAATGCGGACGGATGGAGAATTATGATCTCCGTCACCAATCCGGCCTTCATCGCGACCGGCGCATCCGATGACGGTGAATATTATATCGACCAGGAAACGGTGGAGGCGAAGCTGCACTACAAGCGCCCGGAGGAGAAAGAGTATTTCCGCTGGTTGAATCATATGAACGCTACAGGACTTCTGGATAAAGAAACCTTCGTACAGAAAACGGACCAATACGAAGCTAAAATTTCCTCCGGCCGCGTCCTTGGTGTCATTGACCAGGAGTGGGGCTTCGGCAATGCAACGAATGCGCTGAGATCCGCCGGCAAGGAAAATCGCACGTATGCAAGATTCCCGATCCAGCTGGACGAGTCCAGTAAGGATGCAACGTTCCAGAACGCGGGTTACGTCGCAGGATGGGGTGTGGGAATTACGACATCCGCGAAGGATCCTGTTCGGATTATCAAGTTTCTGGATTATTTGGCCTCCGAGGAAGGGCAAGTTTTGATGAACTGGGGAATTGAAGGCGAGCATTACGACGTCGTGGACGGCAAACGCGTCATTCCGGAAGACGTGCAGGAGCGCAAAACCTACGATAATGCCAACTTCACCAAAGAAACGGGAATCGGCTTGTACAATGCCATGTTCCCTCGTTACGGCGACGGTGTGAAGGATTCGACAGACAACTACTATACAACGAACTTCCCGGAGACCATCATCGAGAACTATACGCCATCCGCCAAGGAAACGCTGAAGGCCTACGGCGTGGAAATGTGGAAGGACCTGTGGCCGAAACAAGAAGAATTCGAAGTGAAGCCATGGGGCGTGGCTTACAACATTCCGGTACCAAGCGACTCCAATATCAATATTACCTACAAAAAAGTGGAGGAGATTACCCGCAAACGCATTCCTGAAATTATTCTGGCCGATCCGGCCAAATTCGATGGGCTGTATGATCAGTTCATTAAAGAGCTGAACAGTGCAGGTGCAGAAAAAATGGAACAGGAATATACCCAGCTGGTACGTGACCGCGTCAAACTTTGGAACGATTAAAGGAATAGGGGAATAGAAGGGGCCGGCTGCATGCGGCCCCTTTTGCCGCTATCTGAAGGCCGGGATTGTATAGCTGCGTCCTTTTGCTCATCGCAGAAATACGGTTGGGGGTTGAAGGATTTGAAGAACTCTTCGAGAAGACACTTATCAACAGGAATAAGGGGGGATTACAGTGAATCCAGCGAAGCAATGGACCTCAAAGCTATGGTACCGGGAACCGGCAGCCAAGTGGGAAGAAGCGCTCCCGCTCGGGAATGGCCGGCTGGGTGCAATGGTGTTCGGGGGAGTAGAGGAAGAGCGCATTCAATGGAATGAGGATACACTCTGGTCCGGATTTCCAAGGGACACGAATAATTACGAGGCACGACGGCATTTGGCAGCCGCAAGGAAGCTCATCACATCCGGGAAGTACAAGGAAGCGGAGGAGCTGATTGAGGACAAGATGGTGGGAAGGGGCACGGAGTCCTTCCTGCCGCTAGGAGATCTGTTGATCAGACAGTCGGGAATTCACGGCCACCGGACGGAATATCGGCGCGAACTGGATTTGGATACGGGGATCGCGTCCGTTCGCTTTCAGTCCGGCGGTTCGGCTACCTATGCCAGGGACATGTTCATCAGTGCCGTTGACCAGGTAGCGGTTATACGCTGTGCGGGCCCGAATTACGAAGACATCCGGCTGGATATCAGGCTGGACTCTCCGCTGCGGCATGGTACACGCCGCTGTGCGGAAGACGGGTCCCTGGTGTTATATGGACATGCTCCAACCCATATTGCTGACAATTACAAGGGCGATCATCCCGGGTCGGTACTCTATGAAGAGGGGCTCGGCATACGGTATGAGATGAGGCTGCTGGCCTTGCCGGACAGCGGTCAGGTGACGGTGGATGACCGTGGCATGCACATCAACGGGAGCGGCCCGGTCACCCTGCTGATTGCGGCGGCAACGAATTTTGCAGGCTTCGACCGTTCTCCGGGCTCTGGAGGAATTGATCCGTCCGTTATATGCAGGAAGAGGCTTCAGGACGCGGTACAGCATGGATATGAGGAACTGCGCGCGAGGCATGTGAAGGATCATCAAGCATTGTTCCGGCGTGTGGATCTTCGGCTTGAAAGCCTGGATTGTGAGCGGTCCACAGAGAGTGCGGCGACCGACGAGCGCATGAAAGCGTACAGGGAAGGGCAGGAGGATCCGGCACTGGAGGCACTGATGTTCCAGTTCGGAAGATATTTGCTCATGGCGAGCTCCAGGCCGGGAACACAGCCTGCACATCTGCAGGGAATATGGAATCCGCATGTACAGCCGCCATGGAATAGCGATTATACAACGAATATCAATACCGAGATGAACTATTGGCCGGCAGAGACAACTCATCTGAGCGAGTGTCACGAGCCGTTGATACAGATGATTCGGGAGCTTAGCGTGAGCGGGCGCCGGACCGCGAAGATTCATTACGGAGCCCGCGGATGGGTTGCCCACCATAATGTGGATCTATGGCGCATGGCAAGCCCGAGCGATGGGAGAGCGATGTGGGCTTTCTGGCCCATGGGTGGCGCGTGGCTGTGCCGGCATTTATGGGAGCGTTATCAATTTCAGCCAGACCTTGAATATTTGCGGGGAACGGCATATCCGTTGATGAGGGAAGCGGCGCTGTTTTGCCTGGATTGGCTCATTGAGGACGGAAAAGGCCATCTGGTGACCAGTCCGTCAACATCACCGGAGAATCAGTTCCTCACCGCGGAAGGCGTGCCTTGCAGCGTGTCTGCAGGCTCCACCATGGATATGGCCATTATTCGCGATTTGTTCCATAACTGCATAGAAGCGTCGCAGCTCTTGGGGCAGGATGCTGATCTGCGGGAGGAGTGGGAGTCGGCGGCCGCACGGCTGCTCCCTTACGGAATGGACGGGGAGGGCAAACTCATGGAGTGGAGCGAGCCTTATCGGGAAGCAGAGCCTGGTCATCGGCATGTGTCCCATTTATATGGACTCTATCCGGGTTCCGATATTACCCTTCAAGGCACGCCGCAGCTAGCGGAGGCCGCATATCGTACGCTATCGTCCCGCATCAGCAATGGAGGCGGACACACGGGCTGGAGCTGTGTGTGGCTCATTAATTTGTTTGCCCGGCTCCGGCAGGCGGACAAGGCCTATGGTTATATCCGGATGCTGATTTCCCGCTCGATGCACCCTAATCTGCTTGGAGATCATCCTCCGTTCCAGATTGATGCGAATTTTGGAGGGACTGCAGGACTTGTGGAAATGCTGCTCCAGAGTCATCTGGGGGAGCTTCAGCTGCTCCCTGCGCTGCCCTATGCATGGAGGGAAGGCTCCGTAAAGGGCTTGAAGGCGCGCGGCGGATTTATCATCAATATGGAATGGAGCCAGGGGCTTCTCATTTCGGCAAGCCTCACCTCAACCCATGGTCAGCATTGCAGGCTGAATTACCCTGAGTCTCTTATCGTTACAAGGGAAGACGGAAGTGTTGTGAAGACGCAGGAGGACGGTGCGTTTGAAACGGTGATCGGGAGCACTTATTATATTACGCCGGTTACCAACAAGGCCTGATCGAACAAGGGCAAGGGCTGCTCATGAATGGACCGTTCGAGTTGAATGTATACCGGATCTAAAATCTTAAAGGAGCTGAGTCCAATATGATTAACGAGAAGTTACCCAAAATGTGGTATGGCGGCGATTATAATCCGGAGCAGTGGGATGCGGATGTCTGGAAGGAAGATGACCGCATGTTTAAACTGGCGGGCATCGATGTAGCTACCATCAATGTATTCGCCTGGGCTTTAAGTCAGCCGGATGAGGAAACCTATGATTTTGGCTGGTTGGATGAGACGATAGACCGGCTGTACAGCAATGGAGTGTACGTCTGTCTGGCAACCAGCACAGGCGCACATCCGGCCTGGATGGCGCGTAAATACCCGGATGTGCTGCGTGTCGATTATGAAGGGCGGAAACGCAAATTCGGCGGCCGCCATAATTCCTGTCCGAACAGCCCCACCTACCGTAAATACGCAACGATTATGGCCGGGAAGCTGGCGAGGCGTTATAAGGTACATCCGGCCGTCCTGATCTGGCACGTATCGAACGAGTATGGAGGTTACTGTTACTGCGACAACTGTGCAGCGGCATTCCGTACCTGGCTTCAGCAGCATCACGGGACGCTGGATGCCGTAAACAAGGCATGGAATACCCGTTTCTGGGGCCACACCTTCTATGACTGGGAGGATATTGTTGTGCCTAACGCTCTAAGCGAGGAGTGGTCCGGCAGCCGGACCAATTTCCAGGGCATATCCCTGGATTACCGCCGTTTTCAGTCGGACAGCCTGCTGGAATGCTATAAGCTGGAGCGGGATGAATTGAAGCGGATCACGCCGGATATTCCGGTGACCACCAATCTGATGGGCTTCTATCCGGAGCTGGATTATTTCAAATGGGCCAAAGAGATGGATGTTGTATCCTGGGACAACTACCCGTCGCTGGATACTCCGTTCAGTTATACTGCCATGACGCATGCCTTGATGCGTGGGCTTAAGGGCGGACAGCCCTTTATGCTGATGGAACAAACGCCAAGCGTGCAGAACTGGCAGCCGTATAACTCCGCCAAGCGTCCGGGCGTTATGCGATTATGGAGCTACCAGGCGGTCGCCCACGGTGCGGATACGGTGATGTTCTTCCAACTTCGCCGCTCGATCGGTGCCTGCGAGAAATATCATGGAGCCGTCATTGAGCATGTGGGCCATGAGCATACACGCGTGTTCCGCGAGTGCGCGGAGTTGGGCAAGGAGCTGCAGCAGTTGGGGGACCGCATTCTGGATGCCCGTTCCGACGCTAAAGTCGCAATCATCTATGACTGGGAGAACCGATGGGGCATTGAGCTGTCGAGCGGTCCGACCGTGGCCCTCCATTACGTGGATGAGGTCCATAAATATTATGATGCCTTGCATCAGCTGCATATCCAGACCGATATGATCAGCGTTGAAGAGGACTTCAGGAAGTATGAGGTAGTCATCGCACCTGTAATGTACATGTCGAAGCTGGGATTCGCAGAGCGCGTTGAGGCTTTTGTAGCGCAAGGCGGAACGTTTGTGACAACCTTTTTCAGCGGTATTGTGAACGAGAACGATCTGGTGGCGCTGGGCGGTTATCCCGGAGAGCTGCGCAAGGTCATGGGAATCTGGGCCGAGGAAATCGACGCGCTGCTACCTGGCCAGCACAATCAGATCGTGATGCGAGGACGGCAGGGCCGTCTGGAAGGCACCTATGACTGCGGAATTCTGTGCGACG
Source organism: Paenibacillus vortex V453 (assembly GCF_000193415.1). Lineage (NCBI taxonomy): Bacteria > Bacillati > Bacillota > Bacilli > Caryophanales > Paenibacillaceae > Paenibacillus > Paenibacillus vortex. The sequence goes on along the minus strand of NZ_ADHJ01000053.1, from coordinate 84,573 downwards.
TGATTCATGCAGAGGGAGCGGAGGTTGTTGCCGAATATGGCTCAGATTATTATCAGGGCATGCCGTCGTTAACCGTCAACGCCTTCGGGCAAGGGAAAGCATGGTATGTGGCGACAAGCCCGGAACCCAAATTCCTGAAGGATCTGATGCAGACCATCTGCAACGATCATGGCATTGAGCCGGTCCTGAAGGCTCCTCAAGGCGTCGAGGTAACAAGACGCATCAAGGAAGATAAAGCATTCACCTTCGTGCTTAATCACATGTCAGAGAGCAAATCCGTTCCCCTGGACGGGGATACCTATGTGGACCTGCTGACAGGGGAGGAGCATCGGGATACCTGCGAAGTTCCGGCACGAGGCGTGATGATATTAGAGAAGCGGAGGGGGTAGAGAGAGCATGAGGACTTTTTGATGAAAGCAAATAGGATAGGGGTCGTTTTTGGAAAAGTCTATGTTAAATTCTAATTCTAATGCTGATTTGTGACCATAAGAAAACCGCCTTTGTGAAAAGGCGGTTCATTGAGCTATCGTCTCCCGTTAGCGTAATCACCTTAAGTGACAAGGTCATCTTACCGTCTGGTAAAAGAGACCTATGGCTCCAGAATCAAAGGTCTTGTTTTCGATTAGCTTAAGATTGATCTTCTCCTTGAGACCTTGGAATAACGGCAATCCCTTACCGATCAGGACGGGAGAAACCGTAATTTTATACTCATCAATTAAATCAAGCTGCATAAGGTGGTGTGCGAACCTAGGACTGCCGAGGATGACCATATCCTTGCCTGGCTGCTGTTTGAGGTTATTGATCTCTTCCTCGACATCTTCTTTCACGAGTCTGGAATTATTCCATTCGACTTTCTCCAGCGTTGTGGAGAAAACGATTTTGGCTGTCTTTTCGATCCACTCGGCATGATTTCGTTCATGCTGCGAAGCGGATGGGTTTGAAGGTACAGATGGCCAGTAACTGTGCATCATCTGATAAGTCCCACGTCCCCAAATGACAGTGTCGGCAGTACTCAGAATTTCTTTCGCATGTTTCTCCAAATCAGCATCGTAGGAAACCCAGCCAATGTCCATTTCACCATTCGGCCCTTCTACAAAACCGTCAAGCGATGCGTGCAGAAATAGAACGAGTTTTCTCATTTTCAGTTCTCCTTAGTTTATAAGGGATATATATATTATAAATTAACTACATCTTAGCAGAATTCAACTCGGGTTGTTTCTTATGGATTGCTAATCTCAAACCTGCCCTTTTCGACAACGCCTGAGAGATTTGACGTTGCAATAATTTTCTCAATTGTTGAAGCGCCGTAATCTGACGATCCACTTGGGTATGCTCAGGTTTTACAACAAGTAAAAGTTCCAATTTAAGGTACAGGTGAATTAGACGGGTTACGTATAACCGCCCGTTAGCTTGCGGAACTCCTTGGGGGAAATGCCCTCTTGCTTCTTAAATACAAGACTGAAGTATTTCTCGTTCTTGAAGCCTACCATCTCGGAGATCGCTGCCATCTTCAGGGCCGGGTTTTGCAGCAGGATTTTGGCTTTGGAGATGCGGATCCGGTTTAGATGCTCCGGGATGTTAATCCCGTGTTTTTGCTTGAATTTGCGGGAGATGTACTCCCGGCTTACGTGAAAACGGTTTGCAATATCATACAGGGATACATCGTTCTGATAATTCTGCTCGATAAACGCCGTAATGTCATGGATCAGGTCTTGACCTGTTTGCTTCTGGGACTGCACAAGCGAGGCCAGCAGGCTCATCAGCGCTCCCCAATGCTGCTGCCACTCCGCCAGGGAGCAGATATACTTGTCCGGGCTTGGCCGCTCCATGTTGGCGCTTTCTTCTTTGTATAATTTCAATAGTGTTTCAGACGAAGGGTTTGCAGCTTCATGAATGACATGGTTGGCGAATCTTTCAATTTCCCGGTCCCAGCGCTCCAGAAGCTCCGGCGTGAGGATGCCGCTTTTGCGGATGGCCGCTATCCAGGTTTCTACTGCTTCGGCGATGGGTCCGGGTTGCCCGCTAAGGATAGCAAGCCTCCATGAATCTTCAAATCCGCTGAACTGCACGCCATTATGATGATCGGCAGCGGCGAGATGCTGTTTCTCTCCATCATGGATGAAATGGTTCAGCACCGTTAAATCACGCGAATGAAGGGCAGCCGAGCTGCGGGCATACAATTCGGGAATGTCTTGGGGGTACCGGCCGTCAGAACTGATGCCAAAATGCATGTGGCGCGACAAGGTGCGGTGCATCCCCTGATTGATCTCTTGAAGCCTCGTAGGCAGCGTGGCAAGCTGATCCCACAACAGAATAACCAGCTGGTGCGGAGAACCGAAGTGACGGAAGGCGATCCCGGTCCGGTCCTTTTGCAGAAATTCATTGCATATATTCAGCAGGGCAAACATGAGCAGGTCCAGATGGCGGCCGAAGCGGTTAAAAAGCGCATGATCGGTCTTGTCCATCTGCATGACGGCCAAGCGTATGGTCTTCGTGTCCTCCGGTACGATGCCTTCGTCCCTGAGACGGTTGACCACCTGGGAGTGGGCACTCCTGTCATCGATGAGGCTCGACAGCAGCTTCTCCGAATAGACCGGCCGGTACTCGTTCACCTGAACATGCTGCTGCCGCGCCGCAAGGCGCTCCTGCTCCTCGGCCCTCCAGGCCGTGGTTGCTTTGCGGACTGCTTGGTTAATGACGGTCTCCTCGATAGGCTTCAGGATATAGTCCGTGCCGCTGTACCAGATCGTGTTGCGCACGAATTCAAAATCGTCATGCCCGCTGATAACGATGAATTTGATATCCGGGTAATTTTTGTGAATCCATTCCATCAGGTCGACACCGTTCTTGAGCGGCATCAGCATGTCCATCAGCACGAGGTTTGGCCGGAACTTCGGAATCAGCTCCATGGCCTCCAGCCCGTTGGCTGCTTCTTCAATATCGGTTATCCCGTGCTCTTCCCACTGGACCAGCAGCCGGATGGCTCTTCGCACACGAGACTCGTCATCCACGATTAATGCCTTCATCCGTTTCACCTTCCACATTTATAGTCAGCACAACCCGAAAGCCGTGAGGCTGGTTGTTTTCGATGTTGAATTTGGATTTTCCGCGATAATACAGCCTGAGCCTTGTCATGATGTTGATGAGCCCAATTCCGCTGCTGTCTTCCGCTTCTATCTCGGAATGAACCTGCAGCTGTTCCAAATCCATCTCTTCCATCAATAATAAGTGTTCCTGGAGTGCTTGGAATTTCTCATCCTGCATTCCGTTTCCGTTATCCTCGACCGTGATCTGAACGATGGAGGCCGAGAGGCGGCGGCTTTTTAATGCGATGTAATTGTCTTGTGTCAGAGGGTTCATCCCATGCTTGAAAAAGTTCTCGATCAGCGGCTGAACCAGCATCTTCGGTATCAACACCTGCAAAGTCGACTCATCCACATCGTAACGGAAGTCGAACTGATTCTCAAATCTCTCTTTTTGCAGCTCGACATAATCGTGGATATGATCAAGCTCTGTGCTCAGTGTGACCGGTTTATCGGTGTTGTACATGCTGTATCTCATCATTCGGGCCAAGGCCGAGATCAGGGAGTAAATCCTCTTCATCCCATGCTCCAGTGCAAGCGTTCCGATCGTTTGCAGTGCATTGTTCATAAAATGCGGGTTTACCTGGGCCTGCAGCGCCCGGAGCTGATTGGTCCGGTTCGCGAGTTTCAGCTTGTATTCCTGCAAAATAAGGTTGTTGATCGTATCCATCATGCTGCCGAATCTGCGATGCAGGGTTCCGATTTCGTCCTTGCGGTCGGAGGAGATATCAACGGTCATTCGTCCGCTTTTCACTTGGCTCATGAGTCCTACCAATTGTCGAATCGGTGCTGTGATGTACACCGAGATCCAGATCATGGCGATGATGATGAGGATCAAGGACACGCCTAACAGTGAAATGTTGACAAATGCCGCTTTTTCCGCGCTGCTCAGAATATAGGAGGACGGAATTTCCTTGATCATTGTCCAGTCGCTGACAGACGTCTTGATATTGTTATATAAATAGATTTTGTTGTTATATTCGAAATGACCTTCCTTGTGGCCGGATTCCTTTATTTTGCTATACCAGTCTTCCTGGATCTGCCGACCCAGCGTGGCTTCGTTACCGGAATACATGACATGACCGTCTTCATTCACAATATAGAGCTGCTCATGCTCGGGCTGAAACAGCTGACCGCTAATTCGGCTGAGGAAATTCATATTCAGATCAATGGCGAGAATACCCAATCGTTCCGAAGAAGGGACTCGTTCAATGACTCGGTACATCGTGAATACTTGTTGATCGGCTTCATAAGGATAGGCTAATTGAAAGCCGTATGTGTGAAGGGGATGGGGAGGCTGAATGGACACCGTATGGCTCTTTAGATCGGGTATTTCGGGATAAAGCGCGACATCGCTTGTCTTTCTGGCGATATCCTGCGCGAACAACGTAGCTTCTCTTTTGCCGTCAACATAGAGATAGACCTGCCTTGCGCCGCTTATAGCTTTATTGATCGATTGCAGCGTAGCGGATTGCCTGCCGCTGGCATTGATATTCTCGTGGCTGTAATAGAGGCTGCGGAAAAAATCCGGATCCGAATAAACCGTAAGGGAATTACGGTTCATGTCTTCCAGATAGCTCTCCAAATTCAACCGTCCCTGATAGAGAAGGTTCATATTCTCAACAACCGCCCGTTCCTTGAGCGAGTTGGTTGTCATGACATAACTGATGATCATGGAGATGGTGGTCGGAATGATGGTAGCCATGATCATGAAGGTAATTAATTTAGTGCGTATGCTGTTCCAGTTCAATATTTTCACCGCCGATCAATTTTCTATACCAATTAGTTCACATCCTATGGTAGTGCCAGGGTCTTCATCTTAGCATAATTAAATCATAGAGAAATGGATAGAGAAACGATAGGACAAGCGGAGGGGGATTTACATGAACAGCAAGAGAACGGCTGCCTTGACGCAGCAGTTGGTTTATATCGGACCCGCGCTGCTGTTTTTCGGTATTACGATCATTATCCCATTTGTGATGGGGATGTATTACTCGTTCACCAACTGGAATGGTGTATCGGGGAATGTCGAATGGGTGGGGCTGGACAATTTCAAACAGATTTTCACAAATGACAGCGCATTCGCACAGTCGTTCTGGTTCACCACCAGGTTTACGATCGTGGGTGTGCTTCTAACGAATGTGGTCGGTTTTTTCCTGGCCTACTTCTTGACAAAAAACATCCGGGCGCGCAACTGGCTGCGGACGATCTTCTTTATGCCGAATGTGATCGGCGGATTGCTGCTCGGTTTCATCTGGCAGTTTATCTTCGTGAAGGGCTTTGCAACCGTTGGCGAGGTTACGGGAATTCCGTTCTTTAATCTTCCATGGCTGGGAGACGAAGTGACCGGCTTTTGGGGGATTGTGATGGTATTCGTATGGCAGTCGTCAGGCTATCTGATGGTCATCTACATTGCGTCCATTACGAATGTATCCAAGGAAGTGATGGAAGCCGCTGAAATTGATGGAGCGAACCGCTTCCAGGTGCTGAAGAGCATCATCGTTCCGCTCATTATGCCAGCGGTCACCGTCTGTTTGTTCCTGGCGATCTCATGGTCATTCAAAATGTTCGATTTGAACCTGTCCCTCACAAAAGGCGGACCGTATCGCTCCACGGAGTCACTGGCCATGAATGTGTACAACGAGGCGTTCCTGAATAACCGGTATGGACTCGGGACAGCCAAATCTTTGATTTTCTTCCTCGTTGTTGCGGTCATCACACTCATTCAAGTCCGATTAACGAAACAGAAGGAGGTTGAAGCTTAAGTGAGAACGAAGAAACCTCCGATGTCGGCTTCCCATATCGTATTGCAGATTGTTATGGTGGTTGTGGCTCTGATCTTTCTGGCACCTTTTTATTTCCTGCTGGTGAACTCGGTCAAATCGCTGGGGGATATTATGGTGGATGCGGCCAATTGGCCGACTGCGTTTCACTTTGACAATTACAGCAAGGCATGGGAAATGACCCGCTTCCCGGAAGCATTCACGAATTCCATCATCATTACGGTCATCAGCAACCTGATCATCGCCCTGCTGAGCGCGATGGCCGCTTACCGGATGGTTCGGTCCAATACAAGATTCAATCGCATCGTGTTCATGCTGTTTGTATCGGCTATGGTCATTCCGTTCCAATCCATTATGATTCCACTTCTTCAGGTCATTAACTTCCTGGGCGTTAACAACAGCATCGTAGGCTTGATTCTCAGCTATCTGGGCCTCGGCATACCGCTGTCGGTCTTTCTGTTCCATGGTTTTGTGAAGGGGATACCACTTGAAATCGAAGAGGCTGCTACGGTGGACGGAGCTTCCCCGTTCAAGGTATTTGCCCGGATCGTTTTGCCTATGCTGAAACCTATGATGGTGACGGTCATCATCCTGAACTGTCTCTGGGTCTGGAATGACTACCTGCTGCCATCCTTGATCCTGCAAAGTCCGGAGCTGCGTACCATTCCGCTCGCAACCTTTGCATTCTTCGGGCAGTACTCGAAGCAATGGGACATGGCGCTGCCGGCTCTGGTGCTGGGCATTACGCCGATTATCATCTTCTTCCTGTCATTGCAGAAGTATATCGTTGAAGGCGTCGCTGCCGGCTCCGTTAAGGGGTAGGGCAGCCGGGCGCTTCCTACATTGGTTTTCCATCATTTATATATAAACATTACTAGGGGGTAGTAAGATGAACAAAATGAAATTATCACTTGTGATGCTGCTGGCTTTCTCCATGCTGCTGGCAGCGTGCGGCGGCAAGTCGGAGGGAAGTCAAGGCGGGAGCTCGGACGGGGCCTCTGGTGAAGTCAAGACGGTTAAGATTTTCCAATTCAAAACCGAAATCGTGGATGGCTTGAATGAGCTCAAGGTGGAATTTGAGAAGGAATACCCGAACATCAAGCTGGATATTCAAACGGTAGGCGGCGGTGCGGACTATGGCGCTGCACTGAAGACCAAATTTGCGTCCAACGATGCGCCTGATATTTTCTCCAATGGCGGCGATGCCGAGATGGAGATGTGGATCGACCGTCTGGAGGACTTGTCCGACCAGCCTTGGGTGAACGATCTGGTTGAGATGGCGAAGGAGCCGATGACCAAAGACGGTAAAGTATACGGCATGCCGATGAACCTTGAAGGATGGGGTTATATCTACAATAAAGATTTGTTTGAGCAAGCAGGCATTACCGAGCTCCCGAAAACCTATGCCCAGCTGGAGGAAGCTGCGAAGAAACTGGAAGCTGCTGGCACAACTCCTTTTGCGAACGCTTACCAGGAGTGGTGGTTGATCGGCAACCAGGGCATTAACCCGGCATTTGCCCAGCAGGATGATCCGAATGCATTTATTCAGGGCTTGAATGACGGAACGCAAAAATTTGCAGGCAATGCGAAGTTCGAAGAGTGGGCCAAGCTGATGCAGTTGACCTTGGATCATGGCAACAAGAACCCGCTGACTACGGACTACAACACGGCGATTTCCCTGCTGGCCACCGAAAAAACAGCCATGATGCAGAATGGCAACTGGTCCCAAACCGAGATCGATGCCATCAACCCTGATCTGAATCTCGGCTATCTGCCGATGCCGCTTGGCGACAATGCGGAGCAAAATGATAAGCTGAACGTGGGCGTTCCTGCGAACCTTGTTATCAACAAGGATTCCGCATCGAAGGAAGAAGCAAAGATCTTCCTCAACTGGTTTGTCACATCCGATATCGGTAAAGAGTACATCGTGAAGAAATTCAAATTCATTCCGGCATTAACGACCATCGAAGCGACGCCGGAAGATATGGGCGACCTGGGCTCGGCTGTGTGGGAATACGTCCAAGCCGGAAAAGTGCTGCCAAGACAATCTGCCAAGTTCCCTGACGGGGTAGCGCAGGAATTCTCAGGCTCCATGCAGGCGTTCTTTGCAGGCAAGTCCGACGCAAACAAGATGCTTGAAGACATGCAGACGTCTTGGGACAGCCTGAGCAAGTAAGCGGCAGGTAGTGCTCGTAATGTGTAAGTAGATCTTTCATAAGAGGTATGATCCCTTGTTCTTAGATACAAGGGATGGTGCCTCTTTTCTTTTAGACAGATTATCAACATCGATTGACGTTTTTCTTATTGGACACTCATAAAGGAGGCAATTCTATGATAAATCAGCGTGTTCCGAAGATATGGTATGGCGGAGACTATAACCCCGAGCAATGGGATAAGGCCACGATGGAAGAAGATCTGCGGATGTTTGAGCTGGCAGGGGTCGATGTGGCAACTCTCAACGTATTCTCCTGGGCAAAAACACAGCGCGATGAGCATAGCTACGATTTCACATGGCTGGATGAAATTATGGATCGTCTGGCAGAGGAAGGGGTCCATGTCTGCCTGGCAACAAGCACGGGGGCGCATCCTGCCTGGATGGCCAAGAAATATCCGGACATTCTCCGAGTGGATTACGATGGACGCAAGCGCAAATTCGGAGGGCGCCACAACTCATGTCCAAACAGCCCGACGTATCGCAAATATTCTGCGCTGATGGCGCGCAAGCTGGCTGAGCGGTACAAGGACCATCCGGCACTCGTGATCTGGCATGTCTCCAATGAGTACGGCGGCTATTGTTATTGTGATAACTGCGAATCGCAGTTCCGTATTTGGCTGAAAGAGCGTTACGGCACGCTCGATAAACTGAATGCCGCCTGGAATACCGGGTTCTGGGGCCATACCCTTTACGAGTGGGACGAAATTGTGGTGCCGAATGCACTCAGCGAAGAGTTTGGCGGGAATCGGACGTTCTTCCAGGGGATATCGCTGGACTACCGTCGCTTCCAGTCGGACAGCCTGCTTGCCTGCTATCGCCTCGAACGGGATGAACTGAAGAAGATTACCCCGGACATGCCGGTGACCACGAATCTGATGGGCTTTTATCCGGAGCTGGATTACTTCGAGTGGGCGAAGCATATGGATGTTGTGTCCTGGGACAACTATCCCGCAATCGATACGCCGGTAAGCTTTACGGCGATGTCCCATAACCTGATGCGGGGTTTGAAAAGCGGCCAGCCATTCATGCTGATGGAGCAGACCCCGAGCGTTCAGAACTGGTCGCCTTACAATTCCGCGAAGCGCCCCGGCGTGATGAGATTGTGGAGCTACCAGGCTGTAGCCCATGGCGCAGATACGGTGATGTTCTTTCAGCTGCGCCGTTCCGTGGGGGCCTGCGAGAAGTTCCACGGCGCGTTGATTGAGCACGTGGGGCATGAGCATACCCGCGTCTTTCGGGAATGCGCGGAGCTGGGCGCAGAGCTGCAGCAGCTCGGAGACCAGCTGCTCGGTTCCCGCTCGAACGCCAAGGTGGCGATTATGTATGATTGGGAGAACCGCTGGGCGCTGGAGCTTTCAAGCGGACCTTCCAAAGCCCTGAACTATGTGGACGAGGTTCATAAATACTACGACGCGCTGTACCAGTTGAATATTCAGACCGATATCATCGGTGTTGAAGAGGATCTGGGCAAGTATGATGTGGTGGTTGCGCCCGTAATGTATATGGTGAAACCGGGTGTAGCCCGGCGTGTGGAGCAATTCGTATCCCGGGGAGGAACCTTTGTGACCACTTTCTTCAGCGGCATCGTCAACGAGAACGATCTTGTGACCCTTGGAGGTCATCCTGGCGAGCTGCGCCACGTGATGGGAATCTGGGCTGAAGAGATCGATGCCCTACTTCCTGGGCAGCACAATCAGATCGAATTGAATCAGGAATGGGGATCACTGCGTGGAAGTTATCCTTGTGGATTGCTGTGCGATGTCATCCATGCGGAGACAGCGGAGGTTCTGGCTGGGTACGGTTCTGATTTCTATAAAGGAACTCCTGTTGTAACCAGGAATAGGTTTGGAGAGGGACTGGCCTATTATGTAGCCAGCAGCCCGGATTCGAAGTTCCTGCAGGGCTTTCTTGCTAATCTGTGCGAAGAGCAGGGGGTGAAGCCGCTGCTGAATACACCAACCGGGGTAGAGGTTACGGAACGGGTGAAGGATGGAGGTTCCTACCTGTTCGTATTGAACCACAACGCCGAAGAGATGACGTTCGAAGCAGGTTCTGCCAAGCTATTCGATCTTCTGAGCAACCGGCAGGTTTCAGGTCATGTTACGATTCCGGGAAGGGACGTTATGATCCTGAAACGGTCCGCTGCCCAGTCTTAAACAGGTCCAGGAAGAGAAAAAATGGGACTCTGGTTAGGTGGCAGAAGCCTGCGCTGCTTGCTGAGTGCCAGCGCGAAACGGCCCATCGCTATATGCTGGGACCGAGGGCCGTTCAGACGCGGGATTGGCCATCCCTGCGATGCATGGAGATGTCCAGAAACATATGTGGAGATACAAGCGAGAATAGGGATGTTGTGTAGCCTTTTTATGTACCTTTTCGTTCGTTTGAGCACCAGCGTGCAAACAGCCTAAAAGAACCGCCAGATGAATCATGCTGGCGGTTCTTGGCGTTTTTCAATTCGGCTGCGTCAGGTTGCCTTGATGGTGTAAGTACCACGCTCCGTTGTGAGTACGACATGATTGTCGTGGATCTCCGCAGCTTTAAGCCCATCCAGCCCGATGACATAGGCGTTGGTTGGCAGCGGTGCTGTGTGGCCCGCAGTCATGACAACACCGGAACCGTGCAGCAGCAAAGCGCTGCGATCCCCATAACCGTCAATGGACGGCTCCTGATGCTGATGATGCTCCAATCGTTCCAGCTGTAATTCAATCTGGTCCTGATCTTTGTCTTCTTCCTTGGATATGTGAAGGGTGTGGCTGCTCTTGGATTCAAGCCAATTCGTAATTTCTTCGATGGATGGATTCATCATGGACACCTTCCTTGATTTCGATTGCTTCAAATAGTCTGTCCATGAATCGGCCTCCTTATTTCAAATTTCAATTCGAGAGCCCCTCCGGAGAAATGCACCGAAAAATTAACGCTGTGCAAACCCCCTTATTATATTTACGTGTTAATATAGTTAAAGAATATGAACAAACGCATGATACATAAGGAGGGGCCATGAGCAAGAAGTGGTATTATGTGCTCGCCATCCTGCTGGTTGCCTGCAGCTGGATCGGAAATGTCTGGTATTATGAAGCCAACCAACTGGGAAGAACGGTATTCCTTGCGCATCATGTTGAGACATCGGATAGGGAAGGGCACGTGTTTGACTTGTATTATATAGAGGACAAACGAGCCGATAAGACCCTGAGCACCATTCAGATCGAGGGTTACCCTGAACAGATCGTGACACCTTACCCCAAATATGCAGAGTACCAAAGGCAGTATTTAGGGAAAATGATGGTGAATTTAAATAACCCTGCTCGAGGGCAGGGCGTGGCGGAAGAGCTGCTTAAGGAGCCAGTGCTTGTCCGCGAGATCACCGCGCTTTACTCCGATGGAACCTCGGAACAGGTGGACGTAGGCGAAATTTACATTTGGCCTGGTACATATAACGAAGTCAAACCCGTGGAGTGGACCTCCGTTGGATCCTCGTCGGATCACTCGGGATACAACTCCGCGGTCATCAAGCGGCCGCTTCAGTTAACAGCGTTCTCCTCGAAGTTTCTGAATATCGCAGAAGAAGGAGCTTTGCAAATCTATGCCGATATCTCGGGTCAAGGGCCGGGTACAAGTTACCGCCCGCTACCTCCGGAGTCACAGATGGAACAGAGCGGTATGCCTATTCAGGAGATACAGCTTCCAGCGAAGATGAATCAAGGGGACTCTTTTAGGATCAGCCATCAATTTAACATGCCGTCTCGTGAGAAGAGTATGCAGGTGTATCAGTTAATGCTGAGAACAACGTTTACGGAGGAAGGAAAGGGTACTTGGCATGAAGATACGATCATACCTTATCATCCAAGTCCGACCGATAAAGAAATGACGGCATATGTCCGCGAAAGAAGGAAGGGATTATGAGAAGCGCTTGGTATCGTATACTCTGGGGGCTGCTCTTTGTACTCATCGATCTGAAGGTTGAAATGGTGGATATACTGCCCGATATGCTGGGGTATCTGCTGATTGCCTCAGGGTTATGGCGGCTGCAGCGATTGAACGGATATTTTAGGCTGGGACATCTGTCGGCTTGGCTGCTGCTGGTGTGGTCGGCGGCTTCATTATTTTGGTTCCCCGAGGTCGCAATGGACAGCGTGCACATGCAATCGGTTAAGAACCTGTTCATTCTACTGCCTGCCGTGCTCCTGCATACGGCATTGATTTACAGTATTTGCAGAGGGATTCAAGCTCATTATACAGGCACGGAATCCGAATTGGATAGGAAAGCCCGCTTCCGGCTGCACCTGTTTATGGCTGGGCAGCTGTTATTGCTTATCCTGTACCCCTTCATGCTGAATCTGGATTCGGGGGATATGATGTCTGTTATTTTCATCTGCTCACTTCTGGTGATGGTTGCTGAAATTACAGTTCTGTTTCTCGTTAGATCAGCGGGAGGGGAATGGATTGAGTAAGTAAATGGATTAGAGACGGTATGAGCGATTGGGATGGTTTATGCCGGGTTTAGGCTGATTTAACTGTTGTCTTTACTGGGATGATAAACAATTGTAACGCCCAACTGATTATATATTTCCTCGGTGTAGTGGTGATCCGGGCAATGCTTGATCGTAGCCATGTCTTCCTGCTTGGAGATCAGCTTCTGCTCGCAGTCAGGACATCGGTCCTGGAAGAGAAATTTCAGCTTGTTTAACATGATCGCCACACACCTCCCTGATTTCCGATATAAATACTTGGGTTTTATTATAAATCAACAACGAGGTACATTCAATAGCAATGTGCCCGTAAAACGATATCAAATGAAACGGAGATCGATCACCTTGATAGTGCAGCTTGTAGTCATGATCTTTATAGGTATCATTGGTTCCTTTTTCTCTGGGCTGCTGGGTATTGGCGGGGCTATCATTAATTTCCCATTGCTGCTGTATGTTCCCTCCTGGTTTGGATTGGAGGCTTTCACTTCCAAGGAAGTGGCATCCATTAGCATGCTTCAGGTATTTTTCGCCTCATTGTCAGGCATGATAACCAACCGGATGAGTTCGCGCGGAAGTGAGTCATACGTTCACAAGCCATTGGTTATTCAGATGGGGGCCAGCACGCTGGTAGGCAGTCTGATCGGGAGCCTGTCATCGATGCTGATGACCAGCGGAACGATCAACGTCGTTTACGGTTTCCTGGCGGTTATCGCTGTGTTATTAATGATTGTGCCGACACGGGCGTCCATGGAACAGAGGTCGGTGAGCGAGGTTACCTATCATTCAGGGATTGCAATGGGAGCCGCGTTCATAGTCGGAGGCATTGCCGGGATCGTTGGTGCCGGAGGCGCCTTTATCCTCATCCCCATTATGCTCACGGTTCTAAAAATACCGACTCGGATCACCATTGCATCCTCACTTGCTATCGTATTTCTGTCTGCGGTCGGCGGTGTTATTGGCAAAATCGTTTCAGGCGGCATTCCGTTCTGGCCTTCCCTGTTTGCCGTTGTGGGGAGCCTGCTGGGTGCGCCTATCGGCGCCATGATCAGCCGCAGGCTGAATGTTCGTCTGCTGCGATATGCCTTGGCGATTCTCATTGCGGTAACGGCGTTCAAGATCTGGATCGATATTTTAGGGTAAGTAAAGGGGTAGAACCTTATTCATCATAAATAAGAGGAGGATATCGAACATGAGAACCAATCAGCTGGGATCTTCAGAATTGTATGTAAGCGAAATTGGGCTGGGCTGCATGTCATTGGGAACGGATGAAGGACAAGCGGTGAAGCTGATTCATGAAGCGCTTGATCAGGGCGTGAATTTCTTGGACACGGCGGATTTGTACGATAAGGGTCGTAATGAAGAACTGGTCGGCAAAGCCGTTCAAGGCCGGAGAGAGGATGTCATTATCGCTACCAAAGTAGGCAACCGGCGTGTTGAAGGTCAGGATGGCTGGGTATGGGACCCCTCCAAAGATTACATAAAATCCGCCGTCAAGGACAGTCTTCGCAGGCTGGGTACGGATTATATCGATCTGTATCAGCTCCATGGAGGAACGCTGGATGATCCGGTGGAAGAGACGATCGAAGCTTTTGAAGAGCTGAAGCGGGAAGGATGGATTCGCTATTACGGGATTTCGTCCATCCGTCCGAATGTCATCCGTGAATATGTGAGTAAATCCAATATCGTCAGTGTCATGAGCCAATACAGCATCCTGGACCGGAGACCGGAGGAGGAGGTGCTCGATTTGCTGGCGGAGAATGGGATTTCCGCCATTGCGCGGGGTCCCGTTGCCCGGGGGATCTTGTCGGATCGGGGCCAATCCAAGGCAGAGAAGGGTTACCTGGACTACAGCAAAAATGAGCTGCTGGACATTCTGAAGAGACTTGAAGAGTATGGAAATGGCGCGGATCTGACTCATACGGCCATTCGCTATGCGTTAAGCCATGCCGCCGTTGCCTGCACGATTCCCGGCGCAAGCTCGCTTGAACAGCTGCTGCATAATATTGCTGCAGGTACTGTGGAGAAGCTGTCGCCGCAAGATATCCAGACGATTCAGGCTATAACCCGCGCGAACCAGTATGAAGCGCACCGGTAACGCAAACAGCACATGAATGATCGATCCTGTTAATCATTTGGGACGTGAAATATTTACGCCTTGAAGGAATGCGGATGAACATTGCCGCTGCATGTTATACTAATAAGATCAGAACCCATTAGATTATGCCCGCAATCCGTTTTTAGGATCACGGGCTTTTTTGCACCTTATAAATAAATTGGCTTTAGAACGGTGAAAATTCAAACTTTTTGAGAAGGCGGTTCGTTCCAATTAACGTAAACCGCGCGGGCTTATCCCATAATCGTAAATGGTGAAAGGATTCTAGAATGATTACCATTGAACATCTATCCAAAACCTATCGCAAGGGCGCATGGGCGCTCTTGGATGTTTCTCTACAATTTGATAAAGGCATGACCGGTCTGCTGGGACCCAATGGCGCTGGCAAAACAACGCTGATGCGTATCCTGTCGACCTTATTGTCTCCAACCTCCGGGCAGGTAAGAATGAACGGGATATCGCTTGGACGGCCTGAGGAGATTCGGCAGATGATCGGTTATTTGCCGCAGCACTTTCATATTTACCCGCAGCTGACTGGCAGGGATTATCTGGATTATGTTGCCGCTATGAAGGGGATTACCGATCGAAACGCAAGGCTGAAGGAAATCTCCAGGCTGCTTGAGATGGTGAATCTCCAAGAGAAGGCCGACAAGAAAGTGCGCACATACTCCGGAGGAATGAAGCAGCGGCTGGGCATTGCCCAAGCGCTATTAGGATCCCCGGACGTTCTGATCGTTGACGAGCCGACATCCGGGCTTGATCCTCAGGAGCGTGTCCGGTTTCGTAACGTGCTGACTCGGTTTAGCATCAACCGGACCGTGCTGCTGTCAACCCATATCGTAGCCGACATCGAGAGCAACTGCCGGCGCATCGCCGTTATGAACAAGGGGAGGCTGGTCATGACAGGGAGCCTGGCTGAACTACAGGCCTGCGGTCAAGGGCAAGTATGGGAAGCCGTGATGAGCCCGGACGAATTTGCCTTGATTGATCCCATGTCCGTTGTGTCCACCCGAACGGTTCCGGAAGGCATCTTGTGCCGCTTTATCAGTCCAACTGCGCCGGTTGAAGGCGCGTTTGCGGCTGATCCTTCTTTAGAAGACGGTTATCTGGCCTTGCTGCGGAGGGATCGCCATGCATAAATGGTGGAGGCACAGCCTCCTGGAACTTCGGCTCCTGTTTGGCAATCCTCTGTTTGCCTCAATGCCAATCATCTATGCCGTTTTGTTTATCGTCATGATGCTGCAAGCGGCCAGCGGCAACGGGGCAGATCATAATCTGTACACGGCTGCGTATTCCTTCCATATGCTGGGCCATACGATGACGCTGGGCCCGGCTATGCTGATCGGCATTTTGTCCATCCGCAGAGACATCAGCCGCCGATCCTTCGAATGGAATCACAGCTTGCCAGTACCCTTCTTTACATTGTTGTCATCGAAATACGTGGTGAGCCTGCTGTACTTTTCCCTGTTCACGCTGTCCACGTCGGTTATATTCTACATCCTGTCGGTTAGCAAAGGCATTGCCAGTGAAATTGCGATCATGCACACGATGCAAATTGCCGTGCAGTATGAAGTTTCCTATATGGTAACTCTGGCGCTCGCGATGCTTCTCGGAGCGAGCATTCCGAATCGGATTGTTTATTTGATCGGTTTCTGTGCATGGATGTTCGGAACTTTTTTCATGGAGATTTATATCATCAGCGAACTGAAATGGCTTCCGGCTCAAGTGTTCCATCTCAATCAATTTTTTCTGCAGTCCAACCGGTATGAGTATGAGAATTGGGGCTACGGCTTGTTAACCGAGGATATACAGCTGGCCCGGTGGTTCGTGCTGGCTTTCACCCTCATGCTGCTTACCGTGTGTTTGTTCTTGTTAAACCGCAGGCGTCCAACGATGCTCTTGAGGGCAGGCTGGGTTGCCGTGCTCGGCGCTTTTGTGTTAACAGCGATTGCCGCGGTACCTTACAGTACGATCTGGTCGGAACGATATGCCCAAATTGATAACAGGCTGGAGGACCCTTCGGTTTCCTATGTTAATGATACGGAAATCGGATCGATTTACAGGGTTTCCTCCTACGATATCAAACTGAAACGACTGCCGAATGATGAACTTCTGGTTACGGCGAGGCTGAATATACCACTCTCTGATGAAGTATCGGGTAAGAAGCAGCTTCCGCTGACCCTGAACCGGATGTTCAAGCTGGACCGTGTCCAGCTCCAGGGAGTGGACGCTCCATATCGCAGACAAGGAGAGCGGATTTCGGTAAGTATGGCGGGCGTTGCGAATGGAAACGACATTCAAGCAGAGCTGACATACAGAGGTCATGTTATGGATTTTATGCCCGGATACTCCAGCGAAGAATTTGCCGCCTATAGTGTGGGACCCGAAGTTAAGCTGGAGGGACATATGGCCTGGTACCCGCTGCCCGGGCATCAGAATGTGTACTTGAAGAATCCGGAGGAAAACAATCGGCCAACCGAAATGTATCTTGGCGGGGAATACGGCGTCATGCGTTATTCTTTCGGCGATATGCGGCTGGAGGTGGAAGGCTACCCGGTTCCCTTGTATACGGGGATGAAGGAGCTGGAACGAAGGCCGGGCTATCAGCGGTTTGAGGTCCAGGGGACCGAACAGAATGTTTCCCTGTACGGAGGCAAGTTCTGGAGGGAGATTCGCTTGAATCAATTTCCGATCATGGTTGTGACAACCCCGTATCTGGAGAAAACATCAAAACTGATGCTGCGTGATCTGAAGAAAAAACACGACTATTTTGCCAAATGGGTACCCGAGTTTAAAGGCAGCGTGGACAAGATTTTGTATCTGGGTCAAGGATTTAGATATCCTCGGGTAGACCATTCGTTGATTCTCTCCTCTCACCAATACACGTATAACATCAGCAATCTGTCAGGCGAGTGGATGAATTCCATTCTGTTTGGCAACCAGGGTGCCATTTATAATTATTATGAACATCCAGAGAGAGATGTGCGCGGAAAGATCAGCAGTCTGTTCTGGTACGTGTATTACATTGAAGAGAAAGGGCTCAGCGATAAGGAATTAAGATCGGCGTATCTCAATTTGCGTTCGGTACAGCAGCTGCTGTTCAAAAACGGGGACGGCAGCGACCCTCAGAACAAAATCGGCATCAGCATGGCCAAGCAAGTCAGAAGGGCATTGGAAGAGGGCAGAGGGCACCAGGTCAAAGAACTGCTGGTGCATTTTTACCAACAAGGGGTGCGGCTGCCCGATACCGAGCGGAACAAATTCCTGGACCCGGAGAAACCGATCACATACCAGGAGTGGCAGCAAAAGTGGAATGCCATGATGAATGTCAAATAATGACGACTATGCACATGCACACGGTCGGTTATAATTGAGAAATAGATAAAATGGGAAGATTAGAAATGCATATAGAAATGCATATAGAAAGGGGGGGAAGGCATGATTTCTGATCAGCAGCTGACCGAACGCATGGCGGCCGGCGACCAGGAAGCATTCGAAATGTTGGTGACTAGGTACCATGGACCTCTGTTCAGTTATACAACCCAGCGGCTTGTTGACAGGCAGAAGGCTCAAGATATCGTACAGGAAACCTTTATCCGGCTCATACGGCATCTGAACCAGCACGGGACACTGGAACATGTTCGCTCCTGGTTATACCGCGTCGCCCTGAATATGTGCAAGGATTACTGGAAGAGCGCATCGTACAGGTCTGAGGGGCTTGCAGGCGAGGAGATGCCTGATGCATACGATCCTGCACCCGGTGCCGAGGAGCTTGTGGAGAGGCAGGAAACGTCACTGGAGATAGCCGCATCGCTGGAGAGCCTGCCCGATATACAACAGGAAGTCATATCCCTTCGATTCTTTCATGATCTGAAGCTGCAGGAAATCGCAGACCTGGTTGACCTCCCCTTAAGTACGGTAAAAACACATCTATATAACGGTTTAAGAAAGTTAAAGAAAACGTTGTCCATGGAGCATTCCGATTTGGTACCCGTGAATCCGCGCCAGCGGACACGGGAGAAAAGTCCTCAAGAACAGGTCAGGAGCCGCTCCAAATCGGAAGAGTCAGATTCGCAGTGCAAAGTAAAAGAAAGTGAGGTGTATCTCCATGGATCATCCATTCGATAACGAATTGAGAAGACTTGAAGACGAGCTGCGGGGTCCCCTTAGACGAGCTGCCCTTCCATCGCCGTCACCGGATGAGACGGCCCAACTCATTGCGTCCCTTCAGGGAGAGTTCAATCAGCTCAAGATTGAGCCCGAGTCCCCCAAGCTGGATTTTAATCCACAGGTGGACCCGCCCTCATTGAAACAGATCCTACGGAGCCAGATTCGTTTGAATCAAAGATCCATCCTGCTCACAGCCGGGGCGGTATTCTGCATGCTCGTCCTGCTGATTGACCCGGAATACCCGTTGGATCAGTTTGCCGGATTGCCTGGCGGCATTTTTCCATTAATCACGCCCCTGCTGTTGATCGTATCCATGCTGTTCAGCAGCCGAACCTGGGATAAAGGGATGAGAGCTGTAGAGACGCTAACCCCATACCCGCCGGCACTTGTTCTGTATACCCGGCTGCTGCTTGTGACCGGCATTGTCATCGGAATGGCGCTGCTGAGCACGCTTGCCCTCGGGCTTCGATCCATCCAGGCGGAGACCTCTCACTTTTTATTCGGACCCTTTATTCTGGAGTGGATGGGGATTCTATTGGTGACGGGTGGTGCTGCGATGTATATGCTCTTTCGCAAAGGGATGGTGGTATCGCTGATCTCTGCCGTATTGGTCTACGGCATGTGGATTGTCATCCAGGGCCAGATTATCGATCACGGGGTATCGATGGGCGGTAAAATGCTGACGGATATGACCCTGCTTGTTATCGGATTGATCCTGCTTGTCTCCTCCTACGGCCGCAGTCTGAAATTGAACGGAGCCTGGAGAACCGCTAATGATTAGGGTAGAAGGACTGGAACGACAGGCCGGAACGTATCGGCTTGAAATCGAGAAAGCGGAGATTCATTCCGGCTTGAACCTGATTGTCGGAGCGAACGGCGCGGGAAAAACAACGCTGATCGAGCTGTTGGCCACGCTGCAAGCTCCCGACGCAGGTGAAATTCTGTATAGCGGGCGCAAGGCAGGAGACCATCTTCCGCTCATCCGGAGCCAAATTGGTTATGTTCCGGCTGATATCGAGCTATACGGGGATATGAAGGTCGGCAAGCTGCTGACCTATATGGCGGAATTGAAAGGCATCTATAACCCGGAAGCCATCGACCGGCTGATGCTGGACTTTAGGCTGGAGCCTGTTCGCAAGAGTAAGGTCAAGAATCTATCGCAAGGAGTACAGCGGCGGATTGCCGTCGTACAGGCGCTTATTGCTTCGCCGTCCTTTCTGTTCCTGGATGAACCCCTGAACGGCATGGATGCAGAGGAGCGCAAATTCCTTATCACCTATCTTACTAAATATGCGCGCGGCCGAATGGTCATCGTTGCTGCCCACGAGTTGAATGAATGGGAAGAGGCAGCAGATACGGTGATTTGGGTTCATCGCGGGCGCATTCGATATATTGGTTCCCCGAGCCAATGGAAGCTGAATGTTGCCTCCAGCGTCTGGGAGGGCGAGGTTGATCTTGAGGCCTTCGAACGGATCCCGCAGGAACTGTTAATTCACTTTCAAATGACGGAAACTAACATGAGAGTCAGGCTGATGGGGAAAAAGCAGCCGGGTGCTGAGTTTATGGAGAAGGCACCGACGCTGGAGGACACTTTTTTCCTACATATGAACGCTTTAGCCAGACGCGGCTGACTGCAGCTCGGATCTTGGAGAATCATCGCCCAAAAAGGGCGATGATTTTTTTGCGTTTCATCCATCAGCGACAATTCATTTGGACGCTTTATGGTCCCGGTGCCTTCAGTATAGTGTCATGAGGCAACCATGCAGGAAGGCCAAAGCCATCCTTGCGTACTGTAATGCAGCTGTGCTTCCTGAAAGGACATGTTGGTGTTATACGCTTCTTGATCGACCCCTTGACTTCGGGGAGCAACTCTTCAATGCGTGCAAATAGCACTACTGTACGGGAATCATGATCAACTATTCAGGGAATCGAATGGCTCTTCATTCGGATTTTATCTCGGAAAAGCAATCATCCCTCTCAGAACAGGGTAAGGAAGGTTAGGCATGATGAGCATCATTGTTTAATCCACGGCAAGCCACCGTGGCATGAGAGGATGAAATCTGAAGGGAGAGAACGTGATGGGAACCGTAGGTAATCAAGGCTTGGAGAAGGTGGCGTTAGTTACAGGAGCAGGTGCAGGAATCGGAAGAGGGATTGCCAAGGTACTGGCTGAGAAAGGTTACCGGCTGGCGATGACATACAATTCAAGCAAAGACGGCATCTTGGACGTAGCAGAGGATATCGGCCACATCTATGGCAAGGAGCCGCTCATTATTCAAAGCGACCTCACCGTCCGCAGTGAAGCGGAGAACACGATCCGCAAGACGGTTGAAGAGTTTGGCCGGATTGATCTGCTGGTGAACAATGCGGGGATCGGCATTTATGACGAGCTGACGGAGCTTGAGGAGGATGCGCTGGACATGACCGTTCATCTTGATTTCAGAGCGCCGATGCTGCTCAGCAAATATGCTGTCAGGGAAATGATGGCACAGGAGATCCCGGGGAATGTTATTTTCATTACCTCTTCCCGCGGGGAGAGGGCCTACCCCAAGGACAGCATCTACGGCGGCATGAAGGCAGCGCTCATACGTGCGGCGCAATCGCTGGCGCTGGAGTGGGCGCCGCACGGCATCCGCGTCAACTGCGTCGCTCCGGGCGCGACTGTCCATAAGCCGGGACAGTCGGCAGAGGATGAGCCGCTGGGTAATAAAATCCCTCTGGGACGGTTAGGTACGCCATCGGATATCGGTGAAGCAATCGCTTGGCTGTGTTCGGATGCGGCATCCTATATTACCGGGATTAATCTCCGTATCGACGGCGGTCTGATTCTGCCCGGCATGCCGGAAGATACGTCTCCCGAGGCAGGATACGGATGGGGCAAGGTCTTATAAGAAAGAGAAGGAATGATGGAAGCCCACATAGGTGATCGAAATAATTTATTATATTCCGATGAAATTAGTTGGTTATCGCTCTTTTCAAACGATGGAAAGTATGAGAGAATGGGAGCAATTATGAATTCATAATACTTTCCATATGAAGAAAAGGGAGGAAACACCCATGTCAGAAGAACGCCAATTTTCCATTGAAACCTTAGCGGTTCATGCCGGTCAGGAGCTTGATCCGACCACCTTATCACGTGCTGTGCCTCTGTATCAGACGACTTCCTACGGGTTTAAAGACAGTGAGCATGCGGCTAATCTGTTCGCACTAAAAGAATTCGGCAATATTTACACACGTATTATGAACCCGACCACGGACGTGTTTGAGAAGCGGATTGCGGCGCTTGAAGGCGGTGCCGGTGCACTGGCGACATCTTCCGGGCAGGCAGCGATTACGTTCTCTGTTCTGAACATAGCGGGTGCCGGTGATGAAATTGTTTCCTCCTCCAGTTTGTATGGCGGCACATATAATTTATTTTCCAATACGCTGGCGAAGCTGGGCATCAAGGTGCACTTTGTGGATTCCACGGATCCGGAGAATTTCCGTAAGGCCATCAATGGCAAGACCAAGGCATTGTTTGCAGAAACGATTGGCAATCCGCAAGGAAACGTGCTGGACGTGGAAGCCGTGGCTGCCATTGCGCACGAGAACGGTATTCCGCTGATTGTGGATAATACCTTCCCAAGCCCGTACTTGCTGCGTCCGATTGAATTTGGAGCGGATATCGTTGTTCATTCGGCCACCAAATTTATTGGCGGTCACGGTACTTCCATCGGCGGGGTTATTGTTGATAGCGGTAAATTCGATTGGACGGCAAACGACAAGTTCCCTGGGCTTACGGAGCCGGACCCAAGCTATCATGGCGTTGTGTATACGGAGGCCGTAGGCCCGATCGCTTATATTATTAAAGCGCGTGTCCAGCTGCTGCGGGATATCGGCGCATCCCTCTCCCCATTTAATTCCTGGCTGCTGCTGCAAGGTTTGGAAACACTGCATCTTCGCGTTGAGCGGCATAGCAAGAATGCGCTGAAGGTTGCCAAGTATTTGGAGAGTCACGAGGCGGTGGAATGGGTGAGCTATGCAGGGCTGCCGAGTCATCCGTCATACGAGCTGGCGCAGAAGTACCTGCCAAAGGGCCAAGGCGCCATTCTGACCTTCGGTATCAAGGGTGGAGCTGAAGCAGGGCAGAAGGTGATCGAGAATGTGAAGCTGTTCTCCCACCTTGCCAACGTTGGCGACTCCAAGTCTCTTATTATTCATCCGGCCAGCACCACGCACCAACAGCTGACCGAAGACGAGCAGCTGACAGCGGGCGTGAATCCGGAACTGCTGCGTCTGTCCATCGGAACCGAATCCATTGACGATATTCTTTATGATCTGGAGCAAGCCATTGCGGCAAGCCAGAAGTAGAGGTTGTTAATACCACCTTATAATAGAATCAAAGGCACTTTCCTTTTTGAAGGAAGGTGCCTTTTTGTTGTTTTTATCTCTAGAATGACCTGCCGGATAGGGAGAAAAGTCAGGAGAGTCAATGCCGATGGGGGAGACGGTCAGAGCGCCGATTGTCCGGAATGGATTGATGACATGTCATATTGATGTTATGATGAAATGAGAATTACAAATATATACTTACATGGAAATTATTTTATATATTGAGAGTGTCGCTATCGAATTTCAAAATCATATAAATTAGAAGAGGTGAACCATCATGAAGATACGAACCCTGCTTATCGAAGATGATCCCGAGTGGATCGATGGCATAAAACTTACAATTGAACAATCGAGGGATATTGTACTGATCGGCGTTCTTTCCGGGAATGAGATCGAACTGCAGATGATCAAGTGCTTGGAAGTGGAAGTCATTGTTATAAACATGAATGCTGATAATGATATGGAAGTGCTCAAAGCAATCGATAGCATTATCGATATTAATGATAACATTAAAATAATTGTGCTGTCCTCGGTGGAGGAAGATCGCGTTATCTGGGATGCCTATCTGCACGGAGCTGTGAATTATGTTGTCAAATCGGCTGTTTGCAGTCGTGCAATAACGAAACTCATCAGAGAAGCGCATGCGAATACATTGGGCATTCACCATACATCGGCACAAGCGATCCGAAGGGAATTCCAACGACAGAGAAAAGAACTATGGAGCAAACTTCTTACCCCGCAAGAAAGAAAAATTCTGTGTTACGTCTATCAAGGAAAGACAACGTCTGAAATTCATCGTATTCTGAATATTGAAGAAAAAACGATTGATAACCATGTGACAAGCATCAACCGCAAGCTTCAGGTCAAAAATCGCAGGGAAGCTGCGCAAGTTGCCAACAAAAAAGGACTGCTGTTGTTTGACGAAATCCGATCCCAATTCTATTCCGCTTTCAATATATTAGGTCTTATCCCCCTGAATTTTATTTAGGGGGTTTTTAGCATAATGTCCATGCTCGACCTGGTCAATCCGGTTGGATTCCACGATTAAAACTCACGGATTAGAAATAATAGAATGGTTTGTTATTCTAATAATTGTAAACTTCACTTTATGAATAGATTAGGAAAGGAGGAAAGACTCATGAAACTTCAAGCTGGTCAAATCAAAGAATACGGCACTTTTATGAATCTGACGCTTGCCAAGAAGAACAAGCCAGGTGATGGAAAGAACGGCCTTGGCGTGAAAAAAGGATAAGGCTTGAAAACAATGAGAGAGTGACGTTCACTCTCTCATTGTCTAATTTAAAGCTTGTTGAGGTGAGTTCCTTATGATGATAAGTCAAAAAGAAGAGGTTTATACGACGGTACATGACCAAGAGGTTGTTCTTTTGGATATGAATCAAGGGAAATACTTCGGATTGGAGGGAGCGGCAATGGCGCTATGGAATGAGCTGTCGCAAGGTCCGGTCACGACTTCCGCCATTCTGGAAAAATGGAAGACGATTTATGATCAAGCGGAAGACGAGCTGAATTCTCTATTAACCCAATCCTTGGAGGAGCTGACGGCAAAACGTTTGGTTGTGGTAGACACATGATGAACTTCCGAAGAAAATCAGACGATAAATTATACGCCTTGGTCATTCACTCCCTGATCCGCAGTGCTCTCAAAGACGGCGATTTCTTGCAATCCTATCGACAGCTTGCTGTGCAGTTGTTTCCTTTTTTTGAGAATGCCATTCGCCGCAAGGAAGTGTCCGTCTCCTCGAAGAGGCTTGATGAGCTGGGGCGGTATTTGATTACCCTGGATGAAGAGGACCAAGTCGTAGCGACTTGCGTGTCCGTGGCTGCCACGGCGCAAGCGATATTGTTCTGTTCGGGTATTCAGGCTGAGCTGCACATCGGGGTGAAGAAAATAGATGAGAAATTGTTTGCCCATGCCTGGGTGAAGCTGCCTGACGGCAGCATGATAGACCCGCAAAACAAATATGGGGATCTGCAAATCATTCGAGTGCTGAAATTGAAAGATGAAGCAGAAAGGTGGGCCGCTTCCGTTATATGAAAATATGGATAGCGATGTGTTCTGGAAACGATGCGGCATGGAGTCAGTGGACGAGCAATTTAGCCGAATGGCTCAAAGACACGATGACCACCTATGCATCAGGCTGTGACGGACCGGTGAGGATGGCGGAGTTTCAGTATCGGTATGAGAGGCATGGAAGAAAGACTCGTGAAGAGGGTTTGGGGGCCGCCTGTGTCCTCGATGGATGGCTGAAGCATGCACAGTGCGGTCAGATATGGGGAGACCATATGCCTATGGGCACAAGACATCAGCTGCTGCAGACCTTTAACCAGCATCCGGAAGGAATGATGCAATCCAGCTCGGGGGATTTTACATTATCCGTATGGGACCGGGAACGAGAGACGTTATGCATCGGCAGTGATGTTTATGGATCAAGGCCTATCTATTACTGGATTAGTCCTGAGCAGGAATTGTTTGTCTCAAGCGACCTCAGAGCACTGCTCCATGTTCACCATATCCCGTTTGATATAGACTACGAACGTTGCCTGCTGTACTTAAGCTCCCAATATGCTGTCGGCGAGAATAATTTCGAAGCGAATACGTTCTTTAAGGGAATCTGCAAGATACCCGCGGCAACGATTGCAAGATGGAACAACGGAAGATGGACTTTGAATACATATTGGGGAATGCACAACCTGCTCAACTTGGAAAATATTCAACAGGATGCAGCTCCCATGTTCCGGAATGCCATGATAGAGGCTGTGGGCGATCGTTTGCATCATTCAACATCGATTGTGGAGGTTAGCGGTGGATTGGACTCTGCAGCTGTGCTTGCCGCAGCCATTGCGGGTGGGCATAAGGAGCGGGTTTTAGGCGTGAATATTTCCTTTTCCGGTGAGGATATGGTACAGAGCAATGACATGGATCTTGTGCGGAGATTGTTTCAGGATTTACAGATGCCCTCCATCATCATTCTTGGAGATAACACGTTGAAGATGCCGAATGCCGAATTAGGACGGGATCCTCTGTGGTTTCTGGACGGGCCTGATCCGCGGGCTAACGTGTTAATTAATGAAATGTACACCGCCATTGCCAACGAATTCGGAACGGACGCCGGGTTGACGGGTGAAGGCGGGGATTTTTTATTTACCGGCGAAGAGTATGTGCTCGATTCGTTGATCAGGCAGCGGAAATGGAAGGAGATGCTCCATACGCTGTGGGCCTGGTCTGATCAGAAGCTGGGAAAGGCAATTCAACTGGGAGCCGCTTACGGATTAGCCCCGTTTATTCCGGTTGTTAACGACAGGATGTATTACAAATTGGCTTGGTCAGACTCCGAATATGAAATGCCGGAGTATTTTACGCAAGCCCATATGGCCAGGGAACGCAGCGCTCAACGCGATGATTATATGCGATATAAACAGAGTAAGCCCTTCAAATATTGGGGGAAAAGGTACCACTATGACTACACCTGGCCCAGGGCCAGTTATTTGGACGCGGTTGGGGTATCCATGCAGAGCATGCATCCTTTTTTTGATCGCAGAATGATGGAACTCTCCTTCTCGGTGCCGACAGAGCAGCATTATGATGTGCTTAGAGGCGAAGTGGATAATTATTATGGAACCAAAATGCTGATAAGAAAGGCATTTACAGATATTTTGCCGACCTATTTGCATAATCGGGTCACCAAAACGTCCTATGCGCATATGGCAAGAAAGAGCTTGCTCAATGAACGCAGTAATCTGCTGCAGCTATTTGACCGCTCAGAGGAGGTCCTGCTTCATCAGCTTGAGGTGATTAACAAGCATAAATTTTGGGAGCACCTGCTTGGAACATTGATTCGGGTGTCGGACACGAATAATGATCTGGGAATGTCCTATCAATATTTACGTATGGTCATCTCCATGGAAATTTGGCTCAGGGAAATGAGCAAGGGCAAGGCAGCCGTCCTGGAAAGGGCAAAGCCGCGCAGTCCAAGATGGCTGGCCGATATTGAAATCGTTGGCGAGCTTCAACAGTTTAAAGAAATTAAGAATCATAGCTTCATGACAGGTGTCTGATATGAAAATGTGGCAAGAGCAAGCCAAGGGGCAACATGGGTGGCAGAGCAGGTGGCAAGAGGCCATCTCCCAGATGAGGACGATTCGACTGATAGGGAGCATGATATGGAGATCAGGACCGTTATTGGTCGTGCTTCTTTTTGCAGCCATGTTTGTGCAAGGACTAATCCCTGCACTTCAACTGCTTGCTTCCAAGCAAATCATTGATCATGTTACGGTTGGAAACGGGCGAATCAGCATGATCTGGGCATGGGCGTATGCCATTTCCATGGTATTCATGGTGTTATTGTTGTCTGTGCAGAAATGGATATCCAAAATCCTGGCCGAACGCTCCATGCTCGCCATCAATCTGCTTCTTCTGGACGCTTGGGAGAAGGTCCCGGGTATGAAACTGTACGATCAGAAGAAGTACCGCAACCGTCTGGAGGCGCTGCAGGATTCGGCCAACTGGCTGCCTGCCCAGATCATTGCATTAAGCGCAAGCTTCATGACGGGTCTTGTGTCCCTTATCAGCATTGTTGTTGCTGGTTGGGAATTTGTCCTTGATGTTAGCGATCGTGCTTCTGCTCAGCACAATTCCCCACGCCCTCAAGCAGAATCGGTATGCCGAGATGGATTGGGAATATGATAAATCGTCCACTGAAGATCGCCGCCGTATGAATTACGCTCGCGAACAGCTGCTCGGGCGCCGCGCCGCCAAGGAGATTCGGCTGTTTGGGCTGGGTCCGTTTTTTTTGCAGCTTTATCGTAAGAAGTTTGAACGATTGTTCCTTCGTTTTGAGCACCTGCAAAAAAGGTTTGTCCGCGGCTCGGTCCTGACAGGATTGTTATCCGGGGGAGTGGCCGGACTCGGGTATTTTTGGATCGTGAATCAAATCAGCAGCGGCTCGGTTTCGATGGGGGATATCGCGCTTTACCTGCTAGCCATCTTCCAACTATCGAAGGAACTGCGGGAGACCAGCAACGATGGCGTAAATGCGCTTGAGCTTTGGCGTATGGGGCATGATTTCCGTCTGTTTATCGAGGCGGAACCCGATATCCATCAAGATCCGAATCCGGTGAAAGATGTGTATGGTAGTCCGATGACCATTGAGTTTAACAACGTCGTTTTTAAATATGAACAGGATGCGGAAGCAAATGAAGACGAGGACGAAGATGACACGGACGAAGATGAGCCTGACTTCGATGAAGACATGGACGATAACTCGTATGACGTCTATATGGAGGATGGGGCCGGAGAAGAGTCTGAAGACACTGAACAGGAACGTCCGGACAGGGAATACATATTGAATGGAATCAGCTTCACCATCGCTCCAGGCGAATGCGTGGCGTTAGTGGGGGCCAATGGTTCTGGGAAAACAACCATTGTTAAGCTATTGTGCAGATTCTATGAGTTAACGGGCGGTTTTATCCGGATGAATGGGCGTGATATCCGAACGCTGGATATCGGGGAATTACGCAAACGCATTTCGGTTGTATTCCAGGATTACGGCAAATACGGGTTGACGGTTAGAGAGAATGTAGCGATTGCGAATGTGGATCAGCAGGACTTGAAGAAGATGGATGAAGCTGTGACACTCGCACAAGCCCAATCATTCATTCAGGATTTGCCGAATGCCTATGATACGTTATTAGGACCTGAATGGGGAGGCGAGGATTTGTCGGGCGGTCAATGGCAGCGGCTTGCCATTGCCAGATCGATGTATCGCGATGCGGACTTCATCATCCTGGATGAACCCACAGCTTCCCTTGATGTAAGGGCCGAATACGAGCTATTTAACAGCTTCCGCAAGCTGGCGGAGGGCAAATCCGTGCTGCTCATCTCCCATCGCTTCAGTACGGTGAGGATGGCTTCTCGAATTCTTGTGTTGCAGGATGGGAGAATCATAGAAGAAGGAACTCATAATCAGTTAATGGAACTGGGTGGCGAGTATGCAAAAATGTACAAAATTCAGGCTGAAGCATTTGAACATGCCGGAGCTGAAAAAGACAGCTAGCTACGCTTGGTGGGGAATTAAGCTGATGTACCGCGCTAATCCGCGGCGGGCTATCTTTGTGCTGTCGGTCAGATTAATGGAGTCTACGCTGGGTCCGCTTCTTGTGTGGTTAAGCGCCATGGTCATCGATGGTTTGATACGGGATTACAGCGCCTTTTCCGAACGGGGTCTGTTCTTCTGGATGGTCGTGCTGTTTGTGATTCTTACCATTCTGGTTGAAGTGCTGGAGCCGATCGTGGAGATGAACAAGAAATTACTCACCGTTCAGATTCAGAAGCACATCGATGAACTCCTGATGGAAAAGGCAAATGAGTTCGAGGATATCGCTCCGTTTGATGATCAAAACTTCTATAACAAAATCAAAGTGATACGCCACAACGATTATGTTACGGAGTTATGGCTGGATATGACCTCCAATACATTTGGTGGTCTTGTTCAAATCATTGGTGGAACCATCCTGATATGGACGGTCTTTCCATTAGCCCCTGTCTTGTTTGTAATTATGGCACTTCCCAGAGTTTTTGCAGAGGCCAAGCTGAACAACGTTACGTTTGAGGGCAGGGCCGAGGTTCAGGAATTGAGGCGCCGATCCGAATATTACATGAGCATTCCTCTCAGTCACGAATTGGCAAACGAGGTGAAAATGTATGGTCTCACTTCATTCTTCAAGAAGAAATACAAGGATGCTTCCCATGAACTGATAAAGATGCTGTCCGGTGATCAAAGAAAATGGACGCTCCACAATATGGGCTGGGGAATCGCTGAAGCTGCCGTCAGCGGCATGGTGCTTCTACTTATTGTAAGCCAGGCATCATCCGGAGGAATTGCTGTTGGAGCACTGTTATTATTCATCGGAGCACTGTACCAGCTCAGGGAAGGGATTAACGAGTTATTCGCTGTATTTGCTATCGGGGCGCGCGAGATGGTCAATCTCCGCAATATGGCGGAGTTCTTGTCATTCCAGAGTCCGAAAACATCCGGGAGCTTGCCGGTCCCGGCACGCATTCATCAGGGCTTTGTACTGGAACAGGTAAAATTCTCGTATAAAGGTCAGCGGGAAATTCTAAACATCGATCATTTAATGTTACCCCACGGCAAGGTTACTGTGCTTGTCGGCGACAATGGGGCCGGGAAAAGCACACTGGTTAAATTGCTGCTTCGGATGCTGCACGCAGACAGCGGTTCGATCTATTACAATGGCATGCCCCTGGAAGCTTATGATATGGACGCATTCCGTTCCAACGCAACAGCCGTATTTCAAGACTTTGTCCGCTATGAAGCAACGATGAATACCAACATTGCAGTAGGAGATATGGAGCATTACAAGGATATGGACGCTGTGATGAGGTCAGCCGTGCTTGGCGGAGCTGACGGAATTGCTGCCAAGCTGCCGCAAGGCTACGAGACGGAGCTCGGACGCTTTTTTGGCGGTACTCCGCTGTCCGGTGGCCAATGGCAGCGCGTTGCGATGGCGCGCGCTTATATGAGAGATCAATCCGCGCAAGTCTTAGTATTTGACGAGCCCACCTCGGCTCTGGACCCGTATATGGAGCACGAAGTCATGAGACGATTGAAGCAATTAGGACAGAACAAGACAGTCGTTATTATTTCGCACCGTTTGAGCACGGCAAGATTAGCGGATCATATCGTTCTTCTTCAAGAAGGAAACGTGCTGGAGACCGGAGATCATCTTACTCTGATGAAACGTGGAGGCGTATATGCAGAGTTATACGACATGCAAGCATCCAAATATCAAGAAGCGGGGCATAATCAGTAACCCTTCGGCTATGCTCTCTGCCATGCATACAAGGTTGTTTCCCAAATTAAAGGCCCGTTACACCGTGCTGATCTATATGGTGGGCTCCGATCTGGAAACCAACTATGAGATGGCAAGCGGTGATATCAGGGAGATGATGGAGATTGGCTCTTCCTGGGGTATACATATCGTGCTGGAAACCGGAGGAGCCAAGAAATGGGGACTGGATTTCATTCCCTCGGATCGCAAGTGCCGTTGGCTGGTACAACGCGGTCATTTGCAGCTGCTGCAGGAAACGGGGAACGCGAACATGGATATGGCAGAAACCCTCGGCGATTTTATAACCTGGGGCATTCAGCAGTATCCGGCAGAGAACTATGTTCTGATTTTATGGGGACACGGACTTGGCCCTATTGACGGCTTTGGCGGTGATGAGCATCACGGGAATCATAAAATGAAACTTGTCACTTTGCAAAATGCTTTGCAGCGAGCCTATCAAGTTACGCAGACGACATTCCGAATCATAGGCTTTGATGCCTGCAATATGGCCGGGCTGGAAATCGTATATGCGCTCAGGCATTATGCGGAGTATTTGGTGGCTTCTGTTGATTATACGAATCATAACGGCTGGGATTACAAGACGATTATTGAATCGCTGCGCCAAATGCCTGCGTTGACCGCTCCCAAACTGGGGGAGATTATCGTAAACAGCTATCGGCTCCATTCCAGGGAACATGGCGAGCTGCAGGATTTGCAGCAAGGGGTCATCCGGCTGGATAAGGCAGAGCGGATTGTTCATGCCGTGGAGGCGTGGAGCCAAGTATTGTTGGAGCGTATTGCCAGTGAGGATTCGTTTGATCTCATGAGAAATGACAGAACCCGTTGCGAAGATTACGCGGAGGAAACAGATATGGTGGATCTGGCCGATTTATCCGGTCATTTCGGCCGCAGCTTCGGTTGTATGCAAGAAACCCATACCATTCAGGAAGCGATAGAGGATGCCGTTATCTATCATATGAAGACACCTGAGCATCCGAAGGCCAAAGGGATTTCCATCTATTTTCCCAAGCAGGATCAGGAACGTTTCATTGAAAAGTCAATGATCTATCAGCATCATGACTTCTCCGTCTCCTACAAAAAATTAATTGACCTGTATTCCCTTATCATGATCAAAAAGGATTATAATGGAATCTATCATCATATGAAATGAGGTTGTTATGTTGATCGAATTCGAGCGTTGGGAACGTCTGCAAAAGGATGATTTGCCGCTCTTGGAGCTATGGCTCGAGGATGCGGAAGTGCTGAAGAGAATGGACGGCATGCTCCCTCTGGGAGAGTGGTATGAGAATACGTCACAAAACGATATGTACTTTACATGGCTGGCTTATATAGGCGAACAACCGATTGGAACGGTCATTATAGAACGGGACAACGAATCCGCTTATATCGGGATCATTACCAATCCAACACTCCGCTATCAAGGATACGGCAAGGCATTGATCAGCGAAGTAATGAAACGCCCCGAACTGCAAGCCGTGGCAAAATGGGTGGCCAGCATCGAGGAAGATAATAAGCCGTGTTTGGCTTGTTTCTCAGCTCTGGGTTATGTACAGGAGGAAGAGGAGCCGGATGAGGACGGATTTTTGGATCTTGTGTATGAGCGTGAACGCGAAAGGGACTGAACATGAATCCGATAGCCTGATCAGGCATTTATATGATAGTGGCTGTTCTGCGGGGATTTCGACGATACCGCGGGGCAGTCTTTTTTATGAGACCAGGGGGAATGCTTGGCGGCGGCTAGAACGATGATTGAATGTAATCGATCCAGGGATGTCCCTCTGGAAACTGTGTACGGAGCGCATAGATAAGCCATTCTTTAGCCTGTGGGTCAAGTAAGGGCAGTACCCTGATAAGATCCCTTTCATCTTTTTCACGAATCTTCTTGCTTCCCCCTTTGTATAGGAGCTGTATCTCTGGCCTCAGGTAAGGGATTCCGTGGTCCGTCTTTAAGAATATGTCCGGGAGCGGTCTTCGGATCGAAGGTTCTCTTCCATATATCCAGTTGTCCTGCTCGGCCTCAACCAGCATCATCTGGAATGAAAAAGGGGCTTCATGATTCTTGCTTACCCATACATCCCCAACGGCATGCAGATATTCGCCTTTCTCCCATAGAGATAAGGTTCCTTGATCAGCTTTGTATAGCGTCCATTCTTGGGTTAATTCGGTGTAAATAACGGTTTGCTCTTCACGAAGGATGAAGATATCAATATCGCTGTGCTCCCTGGTCTGCTCTCCTACATATAAATCTAAAGCCCAACCGCCGGCGATGTGCCAACGAGCAGGAATGGCGGCAAAAATCTTTACGGCTTCCGGTACGCTAATCGGCACCCAATAATCATAGTCGGTTCTCATATGCATCTCATCTCTCCTTTACGTAATCATACCGGTTTCGATCCATTCCTCCATTATAATGATTTCATCGTATCCGTAAACCGAAGATAAATTCGCGTTACGTATCCCCTATCCATCCCATCGGCCTGACAGTCTGAAAAAGGAACAGAGGTACCGTTTCCCTTCATCTCGATATTTTTTATCCATCGTTCATGCGGTGCACTGTATATTTCCAATTGTTTCATAATAGTCTGTAAGGAGGCGTTTATCCAATTCAACGTGAAAGGGAGTAGAAGGATAACCATGACGGAAAGGCAATGGGGAGCTGGCAGTGAATTGGGAGAGCGTCTATGGGAAGATGAAGCGTTCATCGAAGCAGGGGACAGCACGGCAAGTGAAAATTCTCCCGAGACGGATCTGCTGAAGCATTTTGCAATGGCAGGAGGAGTCACTCACGAGGAGGTGTTACTGCTGTTGGCATCGCCTGACGATATTGAAGAAGCTCTCAGGGTTTCGGGTATTCGGCATAACGGCACGGACAGACCTTCCTTGAGCCGTCTGCTGGGGTGGAGTGACCGGAACCGAAGACTGAAAGTCATGAGCCGATCCACAGATCCTGAATCCATTACGCGTGATCTCAAGCAAGGGGCTCAGGGGATCGGATTAATACGCGGTGAAGATGCCCTGAAGCAAGGTCTGCTGCAGGAGGTATACTCGGCCTGGTTGAATTCACGCAGTGCGGAGAAAAGCGCGCTGTTAAGGCGGAGACTGATTATGTTATGGACGTCATATTGGGTGTCCATATTCCAAGCCGCGAATGGAGCCCGATGTGCAGTCAGCCTGCTTCTTGACTCCAGGCTGTCCAGTATGCTGGAATTACGCGAGGCGCAGGATGCACAGCTGGAGTCCCTCTTCCGATCCATGGAGCAGTGCAGTGAGGAAGGCGTGGACTGTCAATTGGAGCTGCTGGCTGTACGTCCAGCTCATGCGGATGAGTTTATATCGATCCATAATTTTATGGAAGAGGTGGCAGAGCAGACCCTTATGGACCAGAAGCGATTTGTTCGTATTCGCTATGGGGCACTGCTTGGAGAAGGGATGAACCCATCGGCAGCGGCTGAGATTGCCCGCTTGGCTGATGTGATTGTATTGGATTCGGAGAGGCTGGAGGATTCGGGGCCATCAGTGGAGTCGAGGGATAAGGTCTCGGTGTTCTCGGATATGATCAATCGAATAAAACGCACGAAACCGCAGTTAACGCTTCGGATCAATGGGGTAGGAGCCACGGATTTGCGGATGGTTTACCGGCAAGGCATACACGAGGTATGCTGTCAGCCTTCTGAGCTTGCAGCCATTCGAATAACAGGCGCGAGATTGGAAATGCGTCGCAGATGTTCACCCATCATGGATTAATTGTATCAGTATGAGAGCGCTTTAAATGGAAGTTACACATAGAGGAGGCCCTGCGGCGAGACCGCAGGGCCTCTTTTTGTTTAGCAGATAAGAGTTCATCGGGGTAAAAAACGGAGCACCGTGTCGGTGTTTTTTATATTTTTAGAAAATGGTTAAAAAATGGGTTTACAAATGATGGGGATGTGAGTATGATACTTATAAAGTTGTATTAGGGAAAATAAATTGTATAAGTTCAAAAATGATTCTCATTCTCATTTAGCATGCTGCTCCGGCGAAGCCGGGGCAGCATGTGTCATTTTAAGGGTAGTAATAATGGATCTCATTCTCAATTAGGAAGGTGATTGTAATGCAATGGATACAAAATCAAACGTCGACTGGACGCATATCATCCATAGAAAACGGGGCCGATCCGCGTGAGCCGCGGCAGCCGGGCAAGTGGGATTTACGCAGCCTGCTGAGCAATTCGGAGGTGGTAGCTGCGCTGGGCAGCGGTATGCTGATGCTGGTGGCTTGGCTTACGAGCCAATGGTCAGAGCCGCTCTCGGTTGTGTTATATGTAATATCCTATGCCGTAGGCGGATGGGTGAAAGCGAAGGAGGGAGTCGAGACCCTTCTGAAGGAACGCGATCTCGATGTAAACCTGCTGATGATTGCTGCCGCTATGGGGGCAGCGGCCATCGGATACTGGAATGAAGGGGCGATGCTGATCTTTATCTTTGCACTTAGCGGAGCGCTTGAGAGTTATACGATGGAACGAAGCCGTAAGGATATCTCTTCCTTGATGGAGCTGCAGCCGGAGACGGCGCTTCGAATTGAGAAGGGGGAGATGGTGTCGGTATCGATCGGCAAGCTGGAGATTGGGGACATGATTCTGGTGAAGCCGGGCGAGCTGATTCCGGCGGACGGCAAGATTTATCGTGGCAGCTCCTCTGTTAACCAGGCGTCGATTACCGGTGAATCCGTACCCGTTGATAAAGTCGTGGGCGATGAGGTGTTCACCGGAACGCTGAATGGTGAAGGGGTGCTGTATATCGAGGTGACGCAATCGGCAGAATCCACGTTATTCGCCAAGATCATCCGGCTTGTGGAAGAAGCGGAAAACGAAGTGCCGGAATCACAACGGTTTATCAAGCGGTTTGAATCGATATACGCACGTATCGTTGTCATGGCAACCGTGGCGCTGATCGTTCTGGCAACTCCCGTCCTTGGGTGGGATTGGGATACTACTTTTTATAAAGCGATGGTGTTCCTTGTTGTGGCTTCCCCATGCGCGCTGGTGTCCTCGATTATGCCTGCGATGCTGTCGGCGATTTCCAATCGAGCCAGAAAAGGCGTACTGTTCAAAGGCGGCGCCCATATTGAGAATATGGCACGCACGGCGGTTGTAGCTTTTGATAAGACTGGTACATTGACGCTCGGTACACCTGAGGTTACGGATTTTATAGCAGGAGAGGGATGGGATCGCCAGGAATTGCTTGGCATCAGTGCCTCTATTGAAAGAATGTCGAAGCATCCGCTGGCATTGGCGATTGTCCAATCGGCCGAGAAGGAGGGCGCTTTGCTGCAGCAGGTTGAGAACGGTCAGTCTATAACAGGCTGGGGCATGCAGGCCGATGTTGATGGCGTCACTTGGAAAATAGGGAAAAGCGATATTTTGGATGAAGTCGCTGGGGATGCACAAGAAATTACCGGTTCAATCGAACAGGACAGCTTGTCTGAATCTGAGGTGAATCGCCAGCACTGGCTGTCTATCCGCAGCACCCTGGAATCCGAGGGCAAGACGGTATCCGTTATCTTGAGGGGAGACAGCATCGCGGGCATGATCGCTCTGCAGGATGCGGTCCGTCCGCAGGCGGCCATGGCGGTTAAGCAGCTGCAGCAGTTGGGCATCAAGGTGGCGATGCTGACAGGAGACCGGAAGGCTACGGCGCAAGTGATTGCGAAGCAAAGCGGCGTGGATATGGTGTTCTCCGACCTGCTGCCTGAAGATAAAGTTACACACATTAAAGAACTGCGTGCCCGTTACGGTCATGTGGTTATGGTAGGAGACGGTGTTAATGATGCACCGGCACTGGCTACTGCAACCGTCGGGATCGGCATGGGTATCTCGGGTAGCGGCACGGCGCTGGAGGTAGCAGATGCGGTGCTGATGAATGACAATATCGATGAAATTGCCGGCACAGTTAAGGTGGCACGCCGGGTACAACGCATCGTGAAGCAGAATATGATATTTGCCATCACCGTCATCTTGACGCTGATTACAGCCAATTTCATCGAAGGTGTTGCGCTGCCGCTCGGGGTTATCGGTCACGAGGGAAGCACCATTCTGGTCATCCTGAACGGACTTCGCCTGCTGCGCTCCAAACCTTAATCGATAAATAATTAGGTGAAGCGGCACAATTGATCATGTAACAAATTCCCCCTCTTTTCCTGCGTGGAGAAGAAGGGGATTACTTTGTCCGGGACGAGAAGAATACGAATGGCCATAGCTGTCATTTTTTTTCATCAAAAATTCATCTTCCTTCCGATATAAGAGCGGGATGGAGTCTGTTCATAGGCTGAAATTTATATAACCTCCTCTGTAGGTACAATCAACCTTGAAGCAAGCGCTTCCATAGCAAAAGGCAGATAACGCGCTTAAAGTAAGAGGATGCAGTTCACTCCATATGTTGGTTTATTTTCCGATCATGAAGAATAGGTAAATAATATTTCCTCTGGGCTGTGAGGCGGCATATTGACATACGGCTCCGATATAACCATAATAAATATTAATTTATAATGATTATAATTAAGCGTTGCAGATATAGGAGGGAAATCATATGTACAAATCCGTTATTATCGGCACAGGCCCTGCGGGTCTGACGGCTGCAATTTATCTGGCTCGGGCGAATCTGAGCCCGCTCGTCATTGAAGGTCCGCAACCTGGCGGACAGCTCACAACCACTACTGAAGTTGAGAATTTTCCGGGTTTTCCCGAAGGCATCATGGGTCCTGAACTGATGGACAATATGCGTCAGCAGGCTGAACGCTTTGGTGCAGAATTTCGTACAGGCTGGGTAAACAGCGTTGAGTTCGGGGAGCGCCCGTTCAAGCTGGATGTGGACGGTTTAGGTGAGGTTGTTGCCGAAACCTTGATCATTTCTACAGGTGCAACTGCAAAGTATCTCGGAATTCCAGGAGAACAGGACAACGTGGGACGCGGTGTAAGCACCTGCGCAACATGTGACGGATTCTTCTTCCGCGGCAAAGAGATTGTTGTCGTTGGGGGCGGAGATTCCGCGCTGGAAGAAGCGAACTTCCTGACCCGCTTTGCGTCCAAGGTGACGCTGGTGCATCGCCGCGAAGAGATGCGTGCCTCAAAAATCATGCAGGACCGTGCCCGTGCTAACGAGAAAATCGAATGGGCACTGAACCGTACACCACAAGAAGTCATCGCAGACGAGTCCGGTGTTAAAGGGATTAAGGTGCTCAATAACGAAACGGGTGAAGAAGAGACGATCGCCGTAAGCGGTGTGTTTGTAGCAATCGGTCATCACCCGAACACAGGCTTCCTGGGCGGAAGCATTACGACCGACCCTAACGGTTATATCGTAACTACGCCAGGAACCTCCGAGACGAATATCCAAGGCGTATTTGCTTGCGGTGACGTGCAGGATACCCGTTACAGACAAGCGATCACGGCAGCAGGAAGCGGCTGTATGGCAGCTATGGATGCCGAGAAGTACATTGAGAGCTTGGAACACAGCGCGGTCGTGTTGTAAACTGTATAGATAGAGATCGAACCGGCTCTAATAGAATCAAATCATAAGTAGAGGAGACTGACCGACCATGGAAAATGTTATTGTATACACCTCCAACAACTGCCCGCACTGTAAACAAGTGAAAGGTTTCTTGTCCGATCAAGGCATCGAATTTGAAGAGCGCAACATCGAACAAAACGATGAGTTTGCTCAACAAGTATGGGATATGGGCGTTCGTGCAGTACCTCTCACCATCATTGGTGAGCACCGCATTCTTGGCATGAACAAACTTCAGTTCAACAAAGCGTTGAATCCGGAAGCTTAAGATCATCGATACCTTATGGCAAGCGAACCGCTTGTTTCATGATATGAGAAAAAAAGCTCTTTCCCTGGCCAGGGAAAGGAAGACTTTTTTGGGCTTCAAGCAGATGCTGCAACGGGTGTTCATTTGCTAAAGAACAGACTCATGATGATCTGAAATACAACATACACACCCACGCCGGAGCCGAGAAGAATGAATCCGTTTTTTTTCTTGCCTTGAAAAAAACGCATAATGCTGAGACTGAACAAAGGTGCGATAACTAGGAGAAACAGCAATACAGTCACAAACATTTCTGGCGATATATCCGCAATGCTTACATAGGTCATTTGAGCGGTTCCTCTCCCTTTAGTATAACAATCACACGCATTCCCATAATGAAAATGATAATTTAAATGTCAGGACGAGATTAATTATAGCGGAAAATCATGAAATTTTCCTTAATATGCAGGGCGTTAATTACGACAAAATATCGTCAATTTTTAATGAATCGGCATGGATACCCTTACCGGCCCAAGAAATTGCGAGATGGCAGAATATGCTGCGCCAATCAGGGTAGAACGGCTGCCCAACTCGGCAAACCGGATCTCCATCAGCTCCCGGTGGTAGGGAAGCGTTCGCTGGGCGACGACCTGCTGCAGTGTTTCCTCAATCCAGGGCCGGGCATCAGAGAGCGGTCCACCGATGATAACCGACTGCGGATTGAATCCATTGACAAGATTGGTAATGCCGACACCCAGAAAGCGCCCCAGATCTTCAAAATGGCGGATCGTTTCTTCATGGCCCTGCTCGGCGTAATGGATAAGCTCGGACGTTCGTCTGGAGGGAAGAGCCGTACCTTTGCTGTCGTAGGATTTCTCCGAAGCGTACAGCTCCCAGCAACCGCGGTTGCCGCAGGTG
Source organism: Paenibacillus vortex V453 (assembly GCF_000193415.1). Taxonomy (NCBI): domain Bacteria; kingdom Bacillati; phylum Bacillota; class Bacilli; order Caryophanales; family Paenibacillaceae; genus Paenibacillus; species Paenibacillus vortex. Next base: position 44,779 of record NZ_ADHJ01000053.1, on the reverse strand, counting down.
CATTCCCGTCCTTCGGCTTCGATGGACATATGCCCGCTTTCGCCCGCATACCCGCGGGCGCCTTTATAAAGCTCGCCATTGATAATGATGCCGGAGCCGATACCGCTGCCGGCGCTAATATACAGGAGGTGGCGGGCATCCTGGCCGGCTCCGAATCGAAGCTCGCCTTGAGCGCCGGCATTCGCTTCGTTATCGATGGTAACGGGAAGTCCCAGTTCGTGCTCCAGCTGCTTCTGAAGGGGCACCATGTCCCAACCCAGATTGGGTGCGAAGAGCACGGTGCCGTCGCCGTCGACCATGCCCGGTACACCCACGCCGATCCCGATGATGCCGTAAGGGGAGGGTGGGGCCTGTCTCATCAGGCCGTTAATCATGCTTACCATGAGTCTGGTCACCGATTCAACGTCATGCCCTTCAAGCGGCCTATCGTCTTCGGCCAGGATGCGGCCTTCAAGATCCGTCAGAACTGCGGTCATTTGTTTGACGCGCAGCTCTACGCCGATGGCATAACCGGCCTGTCCGTTGAACAGGAGCAGCTGCGGCTTTCTGCCGCCGCTGGATTCTCCGGGTCCGATCTCCTGGATCAGATGATGACTGCTCAGTTCTTGTACGAGATTGGAGACGGTGGCCTTGTTCAGCCCAGTCAACTTGGAAACCTTGGCCCGGGAGACCGGGGCGTGCTGACGTATTGTATCCAGAATAATCGATGTATTAATTTTCTTGACCAAAGCCTGGTCACCGGTAATATTCGTCATGTGCATTCATCCTTTTAGTCTTGCTTTGATGATGATTTATTTGTCTTAAAGATTTGATATGCTCATAGTCTAGGGGCAAAGTTCGGAAATTGCAACAAGGTGTAACGTCGTACAGGGGAAACGCTGCCCTTGTACAGCGGGGCTCTGCGGGCGAGGTTCGCTGTTATCTATCGGGATGGTTCCGCTGTTTTAGTTCGTGGGCACAACGTGAGCATAGGGGCACACTGGCAAACGGCAGCCGTAATAGTAGGGACCATCGGGCTTGTAAAAGTTGTAAAAGAATAACTTTGTTTAACCAATAGACAAAGTAGAAAAGCTGTGTTAGGATAGCCTTGTAAGCGTTAACCAAACCTTAATAAGGTATAGGAGGATTTATTCATGGCCTATTTTAACAACATCAGCAAAGTGGAATACGAAGGCAGCCAATCGACCAACCCTTATGCTTTTAAATTTTATAATCCGACAGAAGTTGTAGCCGGCAAAACGATGGAAGAGCATCTCCGTTTCGCGATGGCTTACTGGCATACATTGACTGCGGGCGGCTCTGACCCGTTTGGGGCCGACACAGCGGTTCGCCCTTGGGGCAGCTACTCCGGTATGGACCTTGCAAAAGCCCGCGTAGAAGCAGGCTTTGAGTTCATGGAGAAATTGAACCTTCCGTATTTCTGCTTCCACGATGTGGACATTGCTCCGGAAGGCAGCAATCTGCGTGAGTTTTACAGCAACATTGATACGATTGTAGATTCGATTGAAGATCATATGAAATCCACCGGCAAAAAACTGCTGTGGAACACAGCGAACATGTTCACGAATCCGCGCTTTATGCATGGCGCAGGCACGACCTGCAACGCTGATGTGTACGCACATGCAGCAGCACAAGTGAAGAAAGGCCTTGAGGTTGGTAAACGCCTTGGCGCCGAGAACTATGTGTTCTGGGGAGGCCGTGAAGGTTACGAGACCCTGCTGAACACGGATATGGGTCTTGAGCTGGATAACCTGGCGCGCCTGTTCCATATGGCGGTGGATTATGCGAAGGAAATCGGCTTTGACGCCCAATTCCTGATCGAGCCTAAACCGAAGGAGCCGACGAAGCATCAATATGACTTCGATGCGGCAACCACAATTGCATTCCTGCAGAAATACGGTCTCGACAAGCACTTTAAATTGAACCTCGAAGCAAACCATGCAACGCTGGCTGGTCATACCTTTGAGCATGAGCTTCGTGTAGCGCGCATCAATGGCATGCTCGGTTCTCTTGATGCGAACCAGGGCGATATGCTGATTGGATGGGATACCGACGAATTCCCGGTTAATATCTATGATGCTACCTTGACGCTCTATGAAGTGTTGATGAATGGCGGTCTCGGCCGCGGCGGCGTGAACTTTGACGCCAAGGTTCGTCGTCCATCCTTCGAGCCGGAAGATCTGTTCCATGCTCACATTGCAGGCATGGATACCTATGCCAAAGGCTTGAAGGTGGCAGCGAAGCTGATTGAAGACCGTGTGTTCGAAGACTTCATTGCGAACCGCTACAGCAGCTTCAACGAAGGCATCGGTGCGAGTGTTGTATCCGGCAAAGCCACGTTGGCTTCCCTTGCAGAATATGCGTTGAACAATGAGTCCCCTCGTCAGAATGAATCCGGTCGTCAAGAAATGCTGAAAGGGATTCTGAATCAGTACATTCTTGCAAACTAATGCATGCTGGCTTCAAGTTGGTTCTATGACATTCAAACCTTCACCGGCTCCCTTCAGGGAAGCCGGTGTACTTATTTCATACAAGGAAACCAATACACCTTTCATATTCGGTTCATGATGAAACGAAGGAGGATCTAGATGAGTTACGTTATCGGAGTTGATTTGGGAACCAGTGCGGTGAAGACCGTGCTGGTGGACCGCAGTGGCACGGTAGTCGCCGAGCATTCGGAGGCGTATCCGCTGAGCCAGCCGAAGCCGGGCTACAGCGAACAGCGGCCGGAGGACTGGGTAGACAAAACGGTATTGTCGTTACGTCTGTTGATGGAGGGGAACGACATCTCTCCAGCCGAGGTTGAGGGATTGAGTTTCTCCGGGCAAATGCACGGTTTGGTATTGGTCGATGGAGAGGGCGTCGTGCTGCGTCCGGCCATTCTGTGGAACGACACCCGTACAACGGCGCAATGCCGCCGTATTGAGGATACCTTGCAGGAGAAGCTGCTCGGCATCGCGCGCAACCGCGCGCTGGAAGGCTTTACCCTGCCGAAAATTCTGTGGGTGCAGGAGTTTGAACCGGAACTGCTTGATCAGGCAGCCCTGTTCCTGCTGCCGAAGGACTATGTACGATACCGCTTGACCGGACAGTATGCGATGGACTATTCCGATGCTGCCGGGACGCTGCTGCTGGATGTGGCGGGAAAATCATGGAGTGCGGATATACTGGATGCCTTCCATCTGCCCCACAGCTTCTGCCCGCCGCTGGTCGAATCCTTCGACGAGTGCGGAACCCTGCTGCCGGAGATCGCCAGGCAATCCGGTCTGCGGCCGGAGACGAAGGTATTTGCCGGCGGCGCGGACAACGCCTGCGGCGCGATCGGTGCCGGTATTCTGGAAGAAGGGCAGACGATGTGCAGCATTGGCACATCGGGCGTGGTGCTGTCCTACGAGGAGCGGCGCGAGGTGGATTTTGAAGGGAAGGTCCACTTCTTTAATCACAGCGAGAGGGACGCCTACTATATTATGGGCGTAACCTTGGCGGCTGGATACAGCTTGACCTGGTTCAAGGATACCTTTGCACCGGACGTTTCCTTTGATGAGCTGTTAAGCGATATCGGGAGTATCCCGGCTGGCAGCAATGGTCTGCTTTTCACGCCATACATTGTCGGTGAGCGCACACCGCATCCGGACGCTGCCATTCGCGGCAGCTTCATAGGAATGGACGCAGGACATGAGCTGCCTCACTTCGCACGATCGGTACTGGAAGGAATCACGTTCTCCCTGCGTGAATCCATCGATATTTTACGTGCATCGGGCAAGCAAATTGACCGTGTCATTTCCATCGGTGGCGGTGCCAAGAACGAAACCTGGCTGCAGATGCAGGCGGATGTGTTCAACGCCGAAATCGTGAAGCTGGAAAGCGAGCAGGGCCCTGCCATGGGCGCAGCGATGCTTGCAGCTTATGGCTGCGGCTGGTTTCCAAGCCTTCAGGATTGCGCAAGGGAGTTCTTGCGGCCAGCTCGCGCTTATTCTCCCGATCCTGAAGCGGTTCAAGTATATGACAAGCTGTTCGGACTCTATCAGAGCGTATACGGAGCAACGCGCGAGCTCGGCGCAGCGCTGTCCGCATTCCGTGGATAATTCATGTAGGATACAGAATCGCAGGTCAGGGATGATATTCCTGGCCTGCTTTTTTTGCGTGAGCGCTTATGACGGCATATACTTGAATCAGGCTGAAGGCTCGCCCGGAGACATTGTGAGGCAGAGGCTTGGATAAGGCTCCTGGAGGCGCGGCTGTTATTATCTTTTTTTGCAGATGGCAGGTTCTTGAGGCTCTGTAACATGTGATCATTATGTAGCATTTGGGATTATATCGATTTAGGATAAAGCGGGACGTGTAAAAAGAAGGGGAGGGCATGGGATTGAAACTGACAGCTGAACTCAAGCGCGAGAAAATCGTTGCCATTGTGCGCGGCATTACCCGAGAACAGGCAGGCTTCGTAGGAGAGGGATTGTCCCAGGGGGGAATCCGGTTTATGGAAGTGACCATGAATACCGAAGGTGCTCTGCATATTATGGAGGACTGGCGTACCCGGTATGATGGTGCTGTATATGTAGGGGCGGGGACCGTCCTTGACGTGGAGATGGCGAAGGAAGCAGTCTGTGCAGGAGCACAGTTTCTGATCTCCCCGAATACGGATCTATCCGTCATTGAGTATGCCTTAGAGCATGGAATAGATGTGTGGCCCGGAGCGATGACGCCGACGGAGATTGTGGCGGCCTACGCAGCCGGGGCTGAGATCGTGAAGCTGTTTCCTACGGCCAGCCTGGGCCTGGAATTCATTCGGGAGCTTCAGGGACCGCTCCATCATATTCCGCTGCTGGCGACGGGAGGCGTGACGCTTGATAACCTTGCGGACTATTTTGCAGCTGGCGCGGCAGCGGTCGGCCTGGGCAGTTCGCTGCTTCCCAAGGATGCACTGGTTGCCGGCAATAGGGATGAAATCACGAGTCGCGCCGCTGCTTTTGTGAATGCAGCCAAGGGGCTGTAGCATGTATAGTTTGAGAGGTATGAACCATCGCCAAGAGGGTCGATTCAATAGTTACACTTTGTTCATCCTTTACAATGCAGGTTATCTTTTGGAAACTTACTACATAAGGAATATATAGACAAGTTATGGTATTATTTAGGGTAGCTTGGTTATGTCATTGCTGCCGTGTACAGGCACTTGTTAAGGATATCATCATGTGTAAGTAAGGCATGGTTAGGTTCAAGTTAATGGAAGGGAGCGAATCGAGTGAATTCATCGGTTAAAAAGAAGGTAAGGGTAAAAAAGACCGTGTGTGCGGTCACGGCTACAGCCATGCTCTGTTTGGCGCAGCCGGTATGGGGGGATAATTCCGTTCCGGGGAGCGGCGTCGCTGTATCCGATACGGTAACGACTACCGTCAACAACGGCGGGAGTGCGGCTTCGGAGAGTGTAACGGATAACGAAATACCGAAAGGGGCCAAGATTTCGTCCAAGCAGGCGGAAGAGATCGTTAAGAAGGCTTTTCCTGAACTGAAGAACGTCAAGGTAACCAACGTGCAGTTCCTGGAGGACGACGGCATGAGATCCAACGCGCTCGCATGGGACATACAACTGGTGTTAAACAAAGGGAACTCAAGCTCCGGCTTTAGTGCCCAGGTCAATGCGGTAACGGGTGAACTTATTAATATTTATCTTCCTAATCGTATACTGAATAATGAGAGTGACAAACCGGTGATAACAAGAGAACAGGCGAAGGCGAAGGCGCTTCAATGGATAGCCAGTCACGCCTCGGACGTGAAGACCAGCGACTTTAAGGAGAATGAGGCTTATCTTGGAATGCAAGCTGCCTTGTTTAGTCCGCCCCGGTTTGAATTCTATTTTCAGACGGCACACAACGGGATTGAATCGGATGTGAACAGCATTTCGATCACGCTGGATGGACAGGGCAATATCATGAGCTACTCCCGCAATCAGATCAAAGAAGAGTTTCCATCATCAACACCGAAGTTGGATGAAGCCTCGATTCGCAAATTGTTTGAGGAACAATTCCAAGTCTCCTTGGCTTATGTGCCTGAGAACTTATATAACAACTCCAAGGGCAATTATTTTTTAGGTTACATACCTAACGATCAATCCAGTTATTCACTGGATGCCAATACAGGGAAGTTCATTGGATTCACAGGGGAAGAGAGTGAGCTTATTTCTATAGAGAACCGTACGATCCCGGCATCCGGGGAGGCCTTCAAGCCTGTCACGGCATCTCTATCCGGCGGTGAAGCCGCTGCACAATGGGTGGAGTCCCAGATCAAGCTCCCGTCTGGCCTGAAAACAGAGTCCAAGACTCTGGGAACCCGATGGAGCAACAAAGAGACGAAGACGTGGAATATCAGATGGACTGACAGCAGCGTCTCATCCATGGGGAGAGGGGAGATGGTGTCTGCGGAATTGGATGCCAAGACCGGTCAGATCTACTCGTACAGCAGATATCGTTATGACAGCAGCGGAACCCCTGAGGTGAAGAGCCCGATTTCGCAGCAGGCAGCGCAGAAGCTCGCCTTCGATACCGTAACGAAACTGGTGCCTAACGCCAGCCAGGAATGGAAACTGACGTCGGTTGATAAACTGGGCAAGAACAATACCGGCCTGAGTTATCAATTTTCATTCCAGCGCTATGTCGGCGATATCCGCGTGATGGGGGATTCCGTGAATTTGGCTATCGATGGCAACGGCCAGATTCAGAACTTCAACGTGAATTCGGACGCCGTCCTATCCAAGCTGCCAACGGACGTGAAACCTGCAATCAGCGCAGAGCAGGCGAGATCCCAATACTTAAAAGAGATTGATCTGAAGTTGAAATATGGTTATTACGGCGGTTATTCGATGGGTAATGAGATCACGAAGCCGTTCATTAGACTGATCTATTATGCAACACACAAAAGGGCAGCCTACGGCGGCATTACGGTGCCGCTTGACGCCAAGAGCGGGGAATGGCGTGATATTACGCCGGAAATCAGCCGCAAGGATATTCCGGCAGTCACGGATGTAGCCGGTCATTCGGCAGAAGCAGCCCTTAAGGAGCTGGTCAAATACCGGGTATTGGTTCCGGACAAGGACGGAAAGGTATATCCGGAGCGCCAGATTACCCTTGGCGAATGGTATCAGCTGGTAGCGGCGGCAGTTAGCCCTTCATACGAACAGCTGTATGGAAGATCCACGATGGACCCTTATGCAGGTCTGCAGCCGGATCATCCATATTATCAGGCCATTCAGGTATTGCTCGGACAGAACTGGATTCCGTACGATCCGGAAAGTCCGCTGCAGCTCGACCGCAAGCTCACAAGAGATGAGCTGGCCAGCTCGCTGACCCGCATTTTGAATTATGAGAAGTTATCCAAAGCCTTTATTCTGCCGACCGACGTACAGGGGATCTCGGATGCTGACGCCGTGTCTAACAAAGGAGCAGCGCTGATTGCCTTGAAGCTTGGACTTCTACCGGCGGTGGATGGAAAGTTTCTGCCGGAGCGAGAGGTAACGCGTGCGGAAGCTGCAGAGGTTCTGGTTCGCATGTCGAAACTGGCTGGACGAAGCGATTCTTTCCTGTCCACATTTTATTGGTAATATCTGATATTCGTGCCCGGTCGACAAAACTAGAACCCTTAAGCCCTGATGTTATGTGTTACAATGGTGGTGCATACGGATGAGGAAGATGAAGGGCGGGTGTACCGATGAAACGAAGCCGAGGAACGATAGTTAAATTACTGTTCATAGGGACTTTGGCGGTAACCGTTGCAGCAGTACCAGAGCCGGCTAACCTCAGTGATGTCTATGCTACTTCCAACAAAGCGGTCGTGAAGTCGGTCAGTGCCATTCAGCAGAAGCTGTTAACCGCGATGAGCGACAGGCAGTCAACGGTTCGTTTTGTTTATCAGGGAGAGACCAAATCACTGAAATCACAGCTTAAAGATGCACTCGATCAGGCGATGGCCAGTGATCCGTATATTCACTACACCATCGCAAGCTATAGCTACGACTATCGTGGAACATCCAGTTCCGCCAATGTTACGGTCCGGTTGAGTTACCGCGAGACTGCGGAACAGACGGACTATGTTAATCAGCATACCGACAGCATATTGAAGCGTATCATCAAGCCGGACATGAACGATCATGAGAAGGTGAAGGCCATCCATGATTGGGTCGTCCGCAACTTGAAATATGATACAACGCTCACGAAATATACGGCCTATGATGGGCTCTATACCGGCAGCACGGTATGCCAGGGCTATTCCCTGTTAACCCATAAGCTGCTGAGGGAAGCAGGAATTCAGAACAAAATTCTGGAAGGCACAGCTTATGCCTCTGACAATCCCAAGGGTCAGCTTCATGCCTGGAACCTGGTTCTGCTGGACGGCAAATGGTACCATCTGGACACAACGTGGAACGATCCGGTGCCGGATCGGGAGAATGAGGTGTCTTATACGTACTATCTCCGGACCGATGAACAGATGAGCCGCGATCATACCTGGGTGAAATCCTACCCGAAGGCGGATACGCTCTATCGCAGCACGCTGGCCGGGCTGGCCGTAAAGGATCGTGCGAAGGCAGGGGTATACGAAGAAATCAAGCGGGATTTGGAGTATCAGCTGTATGATACCCGTTCCATTGTCAGTTCCTATAAGCAGCTGGAGCCGCTGGTTAAGGCGGCCAAGGCTAAAGGCGGCCAAAAGCTCGTATTCCGGTTTGAAGGCAGCGAGCGTGAGCTTGTGAATGTGCTCCAGCAATTGCAGTTGAAGAGCAGTCTCGGCTCCATCAAATACTATCATAATGCTTTTGAAGATACGGATGATCTGAGAGTTCAAATCATATGGTAGTGCGATCACTAAAAAAAGGCTTCCCTCCTCATTGAAGGAGGGAAGCCTTTTTGTGCATATCTGGCTTTAGTTATTATTGACGTTCGTGCTTAAATCGCACTCATTCAAAGGCACAACCCGGCTTTTCTTAACGAACCGGTAGCCGAACCAGATGGAGAGGAACAGCGGAACGCTCACATACGTAGCAATGATTGTTAACCAGTCGATCTCACCGCTGAAATTACCTTGGCCAATGATGGCGACAAGGCAGAGCAGGAAAGCGAAGATGGGACCGAAGGGGAACCAACGCGCACGGAATGGCAGATCCTTCAGGTCTTTTCCTTGGGCAACGTAGGCCTTGCGGAAGCGATAATGGCTTACCGCGATAGCCAGCCAGTTGATAAACCCGCACATGCCGGATGCATTCAGCAGCCACACATACACAACACCATCGCCGAAGAAGGAGGCCAGGAAGGCCAGCATGCCAACTGCGGAGGTTACGATCAGAGCCGCTACGGGAACGCCGCGGCTGTTCAGGCGGCTGAGCCATTTCGGAGCCATTCCCTGCTTCGCCATCGCATACAGGACACGAGTTGAGGCATACATCCCCGAGTTGCCGGCAGACAGCACGGAGCTTAGAATGACCGCGTTCATAACCGATGCGGCAAAGGCCAGACCGGCCTTCTCAAACACCAAAGTGAATGGGCTGACCCCGATATTATCCACACCGGATTGAAGCAAGCTTGGATGAGTGTAAGGGATCAGCATGCCGATGACAAAAATAGCAAAGATGTAGAAAATCAGAATGCGCCAGAACACCTGGCGAATGGCCTTGGGCACATGCTTTCGCGGATTTTCACTTTCACCGGCGGCGACCCCGATCAGCTCGGTCCCCTGGAAGGAGAAGCCTGCAGCCATGAAGACCCCGACCAGTGCAAAGAATCCGCCGTGCACGGGCCCGTCGCCCAGGCTGAAGTTGGTGAAACCAACCGCTTCACCGCCAAGTATGCCGAAGATCATCATGACTCCGATGATAAGGAAGATAATGACGGTTGCCACTTTAATGATCGCAAACCAATATTCCGATTCGCCGTACCCTTTGGCGGACAGAAAGTTCAGGCCGAACATGATTGCGAGGAACAACAGACTCCATACAAACGAAGGGCTGTCCGGGAACCAAAATTTAATAATCACCGTTGCGGCCGCGAGCTCGGCGGCAATGGTCACGGCCCAGTTGTACCAGAAGTTCCAGCCGACGGCAAATCCGAAGGCAGGGCTGACAAACCGGGAGGCATAGGTGCTGAATGAGCCGGAATCCGGAAGATAGGTGGCCAGCTCGCCCAGGCTGGTCATCAGGAAATAGACCATAAGGCCAACGGCAGCATAAGCGATAAGCGCTCCGCCCGGGCCGGCAGAGGAAATGGCGGTTCCGCTTGCCAGGAACAGGCCTGTTCCGATCGAGCCGCCAAGCGCGATCATGGTCATATGGCGTGCTTTAAAGCTCGGCTTCAGCGAAGCAGCAGGGGCTTTTTTGCGATTCAAGGTCGAACACTCCTTCTATACACTAAGAAATAAAATTTGAAATCTATGCTCTGCCAGAAAAAAAGACCACAGGTCCTATACCTGCGGTCTTTATCGTATCCGCATCATTACCCTCCATGAAGATAGCACAACACGGGGAGTTCCCCGTGACAGTTCCGTTTCTTTCGACAACGGTCCCAGCACAGGATACAAGAGCATACCCTGCACTTCGGCAGACATGCCTTTCACTGTGCTTCACCGGCTTCTCTTCGCCTCGGCACAACTACTGATCATGTCTGCAACCTCTACCTCATCTTGGAATGATGAGGCTATCTGTATATTCAATTCTAGCAAGAGATTCCTAGTATAAATCACATCATTCGCTAGAAGCAATGGTTAATTTTGACGGTTCGCGGTTGACTCCTGTGCGATTAGGATTGATTCCGCTTGGCCATTTGCTGCCAGACGGTTCCGGCGGCTTCTTCACCGGATTCGATGCGTTCCAGTGCCATGCGGGCCTGAAGGCTAACCTCAAACTCCGGATCGTCCGCAGCTTCTTCAAGAGCGGAACGGGCTTCCTCGGTCCCCACTTCATACAGGAAGCGTGCAGCACGCCAACGAACAATCTTGCTGCTGTCCTTCAGCGTTTCGATCATGACCGGGGTAGCGGCAGCATCACCGATATCGGACAGCGTATCCCCGGCGGTACGGCGCACGGCTGGCGTTTCGTCGCGCATCGCTTCATATAAGAGCTCCATCGCTTCAGGTGAGCGAAGATCGCCCAAGTACACAACAACGAGCCGGCGAATCTGCATCTTCGGATCCTGAAGCGCTTTGCGAAGCAGCGGGATGTGTTTCTCGGTAGGCTCCAGTACATCCAGCGCGGCATAGCGGACGCGCCAGTCTTCGTCCTGCAGCGCAGCTTCCATTTCTTCGTCTGTCAGCTTCCGGCGCTGCTCGACGAAGTCCTCATCGCTTGCACCATGGGCAATGGCCTGAGCGACAACCTTATCCAGCCGCTCCTGCGGGAATGCAGCCTCAAGCTCCTGCTCGACGTCACGGGCAATGTCGGCAAGCTGTCCGTAGCGAACGCCGTATTCCTTCAGTTTGCGTTCCTTGATAAGCGATGCGGTTCCCACGGCAGTTACCGCTTGGGAGAAGCGCTCGGACAGGCCGATACGTTCTTCCTGGTTACCGCCCTTTACACGAATTTGCATCGGAATATTCCGGAAATACTGCACGAATACTTGAGCTTCGCCGAAGGCGAAGTCCTCATCGGCTTCTTTTAATCCGGCAGCAAGTCCCTCCTGGCCGAATATTTCCTGAACAGCGCCCAGAATGGAAGGCCAATCGGCATTGCCTTTACGGTCCAGCGCGATGAAATCGAGGGTATGGAACACGCTCTTCACACCCGGAATGTGCAGCAATTGCTTGATCCAGGGGGGAGCCGAACGTTCGTTATCTACTGTATATGTTCTGCGTATCCCGGCTTCCAGCGTTTCATCGAGATGAAGCATCATGGAGTTCGGGCTCGGGGTTGGTTCAATGAATGTAATTTTCATGGTATGGTATCGCCTCCTTATCTTCTTATTGTACCTCTTTTCCCAGCAGGAAAAAACATCATGCAGCGGTTTCAAACAAAATGAACGGACTTTGGATAAAAAGAGGAAAGGTTTGTCAAACTGATAAGGGTGGCTGTATTCCATTCCTATTTTCAAAGAGTAACCGCTGCGAAGAATAGCACCCTTGCAGAGGGCTGTCATACATAAGGAGGCTGGCGTACGCATGTACAGGAATCAGGAGAGAAGGCTTGCGCTTCTATGCTTTATCGTTGCGGCCATTATGCTGTACGGCGCGGTGAAAGGATATTTGCGCTACATGAAATATTTTGGATAAAAGAACCCAAGGAGTGAACCTGATGTCTTCACTGGATCCAGTACTGATGAGCCGGATATTAACCGGTCTGACCCTGTTTGTACATATTGTTCTGGCAACCATCGGGGTAGGAATTCCGATCATGCTGGCCCTGGCGGAGTGGAGGGGGATCCGGACGGGAGACAATTACTATACATTGCTCGCCAGGCGGTGGGCGCGGGGGTATGTCATTACCGTGGCGGTCGGCGTTGTGACAGGTACCGCGATCGGTCTGCAGCTAAGCCTGCTGTGGCCTACGTTTATGCGTGTTGCCGGTAAGGCCATTGCACTGCCGCTATTTTTGGAAACCTTTGCTTTTTTTGTGGAGGCTATCTTTCTAGGCATATATCTGTACACGTGGGATCGCTTCAAGAACAAGTGGACCCATCTGATGCTGCTGATCCCTGTAGCAATTGGCGCTTCGGGTTCGGCGTTCTTCATTACCAGCATGAACGCTTTTATGAACCAGCCGCAGGGCTTTGAACTGGTGAACGGTGTATTCACGAATGTAAACCCGTTCGTAGCCATGTTCAATCCGGCGACACCAACCAAGGTAAGTCATGTACTGGCTTCTGCGTATACCACCAGCGCTGCGGCATTGGCGAGTATAGCGGCCTTCAGCCTTCTGCGGGGGAGCAAACATATTTATTTTAAAAAAGCGCTGAAACTGACGGTGGTGTCCACCTTTGTTTTTGCTGTAGCGACGGTGATGATCGGGGATTTCTCCGGCAAGTTTCTGGCGAAATACCAGCCGGAGAAGCTGGCGGCGGCCGAGTGGCATTTTGAGACGATGACCGAGGCTCCGCTTATTTACGGCGGTTTCCTCGATGAGAACAATGAGATTAAGTATGCACTGGAGATTCCTTATGCGCTTAGCATATTAGCCGGGAATAGTCCCAGCACGGAGGTCATCGGGTTGAATGAATTTCCGGAGAATGAAAGACCGCCCCTGTCGGTCCACTATTTTTTTGATTTGAAGGTGACAAGCGGCGCGGTGATCGTTCTCATACCGCTCTTGTATATGTTCCGCAAGAAACTTCCTGGCAAAAAGCCTTATCCAAAATGGCTGCTGCTCAGTATATTGGCTTTAGGGCCTCTCTCAATGACAGCCATATGGCTGGGCTGGTTCCTTGCCGAGATTGGAAGGCAGCCATGGATCTTACGCGGATATATGAAGGTATCGGATGCGGCGACGACTTCTTCCAGCGTCGGCTGGATGCTGGTGCTGTTTATCGTCCTGTATCTGGTGCTCTCCATTTCCGCGATCCGGGTGCTTAGCCAATTGTTCCGCAATAAGAGTGCTGAAGAGGAAATCCGGCAGCTGGGACTTGAACTCGAAGGGGGAGACCGCAAATGAGCTATGCCATGGTGGCAATAACCGTCCTGTGGACGTTCCTGTTTGGCTATTTGCTGGTTGCCTCGATTGATTTCGGTGCCGGATTTTTCAGCTTTTACAGTGTTCTTACCGGACATGAGAACAAGATTCATAACATCATTCAGCGGTACTTATCCCCCGTGTGGGAAGTGACCAACGTGTTCCTGATCTTTTTTGTGGTCGGTCTTGTCGGTTTCTTTCCGGATGCGGCGTACTATTATGGAACCGCTCTGCTCGTACCGGGCAGCCTTGCGCTTGTGCTGCTGGCGATTCGGGGCGCTTATTACGCCTATCATACGTATGGCACCCAGATCGGGAACAACATCGTACACATGGGGTTATACGGAGCAACGGGCCTCCTCATTCCTGCTGCGCTGTCCACGATACTAGCCATCTCGGAAGGCGGCATTATCTATGTGGACAACGGGAAGGTGGAGCTGCACTGGTATGCATTCTTTACGAACCCGTACACGTGGTCGGTTATCCTGCTCGCTCTTGTCAGTGTTCTGTATATCTCGGCGATGTTCTTGTCCTATTACGCGCAGCGCGCGGGGGATGAGGTGGCATTCGGCGTGGTCCGGGGATATGCGCTGGGCTGGAGCGGACCGACCATCCTCGCTTCGGTTTTCGCGTTTTTCCAGATCAACCATCAGAATCCTGTCCATTTTCAAAACATGCTGGATATCGCCTGGATGTTTATCGCATCGTTTATCTGCTTCGTGATTGCGGTCTATCTTGTGTGGAAACGTACCCGTCTCGGCATCGCTTTTATCATGGTTATGTTCCAATTTGCGTTTGCCTGGTATGGCTATGGCCGCTCCCATCTGCCGTACATTCTCTATGATTACATTCATATTCATGAGAGCATTACGAACGACGCCATGGCGATCGCTTTGATTACCGCGTTCATCCTTGGCTTCTGCGTGCTGGTTCCTTCGCTGATCCTGCTGATGCGGCTGTTTCTGTTCGACGCCAACTACATTCGGGGCAAGTCCGCCAAGAAAGGGTGAGCGAAGTGGAGGATTTCAGCATTTTTGTCGCACCGATGCTAACCGTTCTGGCTGCTGTAGCCTTTCTGGCGATCTATGTTGTAAAGTACAAGGATCCTTCGGATTGAAGCTATATACTCAAAGGGATTGTTTCGCAAATAATCATTCGGTGTAAAAAGAACAACAAGCGTAAAGTTGAGCGGATAGGTCATTACAGGTTAAAATATGGGTAATGGAAGGAGGAGGCTGCATGCCAAAGATTCGCTATAACAATATCGATAACGTCAGCACAGACAAAACACTGAAACAGTTCAAGCAGTGGCGCGACGAACGTCGTCAGAAGAAGAAGGATTATTCCTACTGCATTCCGAACCTGACGCCGGATCTTCAGTATTTGCATAGCAACCGGCACGAAACCTCCGTTACCTGGATCGGGCACGCCACGTTCTTCATCCAATATGAAGGCATGAATATCGTTACTGATCCCGTATGGGCGCGGAGAATGGGTTTTAACAAGCGCCTTGGAGAACCTGGACTTCCCATTCATGAGATTCCCCCAATCGATGTTATTTTGATCTCGCATTCTCACTATGACCATATGCATATTGCTTCGATCCGCAAGCTGTATCGTGCGGATACGACCATTATTGTGCCAATTGGTCTGCGTCGCAAAATGATGAATAAGGGCTTCCGCCGTGTCATCGAGCTGAAATGGTGGGAATCCACGACCATCAGGGACGTGAAATTCTCATTTGTGCCAACTCAGCACTGGACACGGCGCACGCCGTTTGACACGAACACATCCCACTGGGGAGGATTCGTGATGGAGCCTGTTTTGCAGGACGCGAAGATCGACCCGGATCCTTCTGATGAATCCTCATGTGAAGTCGGGGGTGCTGCCGAGGCCAATACCCGCTTGCTTCCGCCGAATGTATATTTTGCCGGAGACAGCGGATACTTCGAGGGCTTCAAGCTGATTGGCGAGCGGTTCAACATCCACCTTGCTCTGATGCCGATCGGGGCCTATGAGCCGGAATGGTTCATGACGTCACAGCATGTCAATCCGGAAGAGGCGCTGCAGGCGTTTATGGATGTGAAAGCGGAGACGATGATTCCGATGCATTACGGTACGTTTAAGCTAGCTGACGATACAGCCAGAGAAGCGCTGGACCGGATGGAAGCGGAACGCCAGCGGCTCGGTATCGCCAAGGAGAGAATTTGCGTATTGAAGTACGGAGAAACCTTCAAGGTTCAGCCTGAATGCCGCAGTGCACAATCTTAATCACTTTAAATTTTAATAGGATGAACCATATAGGCCTCCTGTGTGCTTGCCAAGAGAAATTGGTGGGAGCAGGAGGTTATATTTGTTTAAAACCGTTTTATATCGTGCAGAAGCTTCGATAACCGCCGGACTTATGCTATAATGTGCTGAAACCAATAGTGATAAAGGATGGTAATGCTTAATGATCAGTACAAGCGGCGTAACGCTCCGCTATGGCAAACGAGCACTATTTGAAGATGTCAATATAAAATTCACCCCGGGCAACTGCTACGGCCTCATCGGCGCAAACGGGGCGGGTAAGTCTACATTCTTAAAAATCCTCTCCGGTGAGATTGAGCCAAACCAAGGCGAGGTTCATATGACACCGAATGAACGGATGGCGGTTCTGAAGCAGAACCACTATGAATATGACCAGTATCCAGTTCTGGAGACGGTTATCATGGGCCATGCACGTCTGTACCACATCATGAAAGAGAAGGATGCGCTCTATGCAAAATCCGATTTCTCCGAAGCAGACGGTATGCGTGCGGGTGAGCTGGAAGGCGAATTCGCAGAGTTGAACGGTTGGGATGCAGAGCCGGATGCGGCGGCGCTCCTGATTGGTCTCGGTATTCCGCGCGAGCTGCATGATAAGAAAATGGCAGAGCTGAGCGGCAATGAGAAGGTACGCGTTCTCTTGGCGCAGGCCTTGTTTGGCCGCCCGCACAACCTGCTGCTGGATGAGCCTACCAACCACTTGGACCTGGAATCGATTCAGTGGCTCGAGAACTTCCTTATGGATTACGAAGGCACCGTTATCGTGGTGTCCCATGACCGTCACTTCCTGAACAAGGTATGTACGCATATTGCGGATATCGACTTTGGTAAAATCCAGCTGTATGTCGGCAACTACGACTTCTGGTACGAATCCAGTAAGCTGGCTCTTGAACTTCAACGCGATGCCAACAAGAAAAAGGAAGAGAAGATCAAGGAATTGCAGGCGTTTATCCAACGCTTCTCCGCGAATGCTTCCAAATCGAAGCAGGCGACTTCCCGTAAGAAACAGCTTGATAAAATCACGCTGGAGGATCTTCGTCCTTCGAACCGGAAATATCCGTTTCTCCACTTCAAGCCTGAACGCGAAGCTGGTAAACAATTGCTCACGGTGGATGGCATTACGAAGTCCCTGGATGGCGAGAAGGTTCTGGATAACATCAGCTTTGTTGTGAACAAAGGCGACAAAATCGCATTTGTTGGACCAAACGGGATGCCGAAATCAACGCTGTTCCAGGTCATTACAGGTGAAACTGAGGCAGATGCGGGCGAATACAGCTGGGGAGTTACAACTACCCAAGCTTATTTCCCGAAAGACAACTCCGCTTATTTCGACGGCGTGGATATCAATCTTGTGGAATGGCTGCGCCAATACTCCAAAGACCAGGATGAAACATTCCTGCGGGGGTTCCTGGGCCGCATGCTGTTCTCCGGTGAGGAAGCGCTGAAGAAGGCAAGCGTATTGTCCGGGGGCGAGAAGGTTCGCTGCATGCTGGCAAAAATGATGCTGAACGGTGCAAACGTGCTGATATTCGACGAGCCGACGAACCACTTGGATTTGGAATCCATTACGGCACTCAACAATGGCCTGATCGATTTCGATGGAACGATTCTGTTCACCTCGCATGACCATCAGTTCATTCAGACGATTGCGAACCGGATCATTGAGATTACGCCGAATGGCGTAATTGACCGCAGCATGAGTTATGACGAGTATCTGGAGAGCGAAGAGGTTAAGGGTCTTCGTGAAAGCATGTACCCGGTTGAAGCATAAGGTTACAATTAACAGATGGCGGGGAAGATGATGGTTAACAGCTTTCATCCTCACCGCTCCAATAAAAAATGCTGCACCTCGGATAAGTTGGAGGTACAGCATTTTTTTTCGCGTCTGTAGGGCTTTGGCTCTACGAACCGCCAGTACGACGACGCTGGTTGTTTGGTTTTTTGTTGTTTTGACTTTTCATTTTTTGCGCAGATCCAGCCTGGAATTGTCCCGGCTTATTGGCGGCTGAATTTTGCTGTTTCTTCTGCTCCAGCTTTTGCTTGATGGCATCAGCCAAATTCACTTTACGTGACTCATTATTCTCGGGCATAGTATCACCCTCCTCTTCGTGTTCGCTTGTCCTCATTTTATTCGTTTTTAAAACGCCCGGCAAGGGTAACAATGATTAATATCATTTTCTACGTCCACTGAAGGATTGGACGAAAGCCATCATGTTTCTTTTGGACCCACACGAATTTCCGTTATTAGGATTAAATATGGATAATGATGGATATGCTTTAACCCTATAGGGAGCAGCAAAAGGAGAGACATGCATGGTAAATACCTATGACAACATCAAACAAGGTGAACGCGGGGCCTGGATCAGTATTGCGGCTTATCTCGTATTATCATCGTTTAAAATATTCAGCGGATATTTTTTTGCATCCAGTGCCCTGCTTGCGGACGGCTTCAATAACCTTACGGATATCGTGGCATCACTCGCTGTATTGATCGGACTGCGGATTTCCCAGAAACCGCCGGATTCCGATCATGCATACGGGCATTTAAGAGCGGAGACGATTGCAGCATTAATTGCCTCATTTATTATGGCGGTTGTCGGGATACAGGTGCTGGTTGAAGCCGTGCGTTCTTTTTTTGAGGGAGCTAAGGAAGTGCCGAATCTATGGTCTGCCGGCGTAGCGGGGATCAGCGCGATTGCGATGATTGGTGTCTACCGGTACAATCGGAACCTGGCCCGACGGATCGATAATCAGGCGCTCATGGCGGCGGCCAAGGATAATTTGTCGGATGCACTTGTCAGTGTGGGGGCAGCGGTCGGTATCATTGGCGCTCAATTCGGTTTGCCTTGGCTCGATACGGTAGCAGCAGTAGCCGTTGGTGTCATTATTTGCAAAACGGCATGGGAAATATTCAGGGATTGCACTTATAGTCTGACGGATGGCTTTGACGAGAATCGTTTATCAGACTTAAGGAGCACGATAGCCCGTACGCCCGGCGTTGAGGGTATCAAAGACATGAAGGCCCGAATTCACGGCAATCACGTGCTGGTGGATGTTGTCATCGAGGTGGACCCGGATATCAGCGTTTTGGAGGGGCATCGAATCAGTGACCGCATAGAAGAGCAGATGGAGAAGATTCACAATATCATGAGCGTTCACATCCATGTTGAGCCTAAAGCTTCGTCATCGTAGTCTGGTGGATAATAAGAGGTTATACAAATGGCAGGTCAAGATTTCTTGACCTGCCATTTAATATGCAAGGGATACTTGATGGATCAAGGAGCCCTTAATCATAGATGATTACTCTACATAAATCCAAGCCTTACCGAGCCATGTATAAACTTCGACCCATTCCCCGCCAAACACGACATCCTGTCGATTGCCGGTGGTGTCGATTTTTTGCGCACCCAAGGCGCCAAGCTTTTGGCCATTTGGAGCGTTATAGAAGTAAGTTCTTTCGGTCAGCTCAATCATAGGTGTAGGAACCAGTACAACTTCCTCAGGTTTGATAATCGGCTCTTCTACCGAGATGGGAGCAGGTGCGGTTGTGTCGGATACCGTTCCGCTGATCGGATCTGCGCTGGCTACGGCGGTCAGGGACAGGGTGAGTGCTAGGGCTGCAGTAATGCTTAGAGTTTTTTTCATGGAATAATTCCTCCTTGGGACCGAAGTATGATTTGACAATATCGTAATAACCACGATTTGGATGTTATGAACCAAGAAAGTTGGGAACATTTCTCAAATCGTGACAAGTTTCACGGATTCCTATATACTTTGGAGATGGGAGAAACCCTGTATTTACAGGGATATCCAATGGGAGGGGGACTATAGATGGTACGCCGAAAAAAAAGAGCCGGACGATTCCTATTGGGAATATTTATCCTGCTCCTTGTGATCATCGGTGCGGCGGTCTGGTTTGTTTATCCTACACAGTCTCTGGACATGCGTTATCGCTCCGTTGATTTCAAGGACAAGTTGATGACCATGGTATCGAACCGGGATACTCGTATGCTGCTGAGCACCGAGGAAGTCGGGGAATTGAGCAAAAAGAACATGGTAAAATATATAAGCACCCATAATCTGGGTGTTGAGATTACTGGGGCCGATTTCACGATGAACGGCACTACCATGACAGCCCATATGAACGGGAAATGGGGGATCGTTCCCTTTGGTGCCGTGCTTCGCTTTCAAATGTCTGCGGAGGGAAGCCATCTTTACTTGACTCATCAATCTACAACCATCCGGGGCGTTGAAGTACCGCAGAATCTGTTTCAACTGGAGCCCATTCAAGTTTCGCTGAAGGACTATTTACCGGATCTGGTAACAGTGAATAATGTTAAATTTCTATCCGATGGTCTGGAATTGAATTTCACGATGGATTGGATGTCCATTCCGTCGCTGTTTAAGTAAAGTTAGAGACTAGGCTTAAGACTCAAACAAGAAATCTTGTTTGAGTCTTTTTTTTTATGATGACCTATCATTCAATGTCATAATTTTCAGAAAAACATTATGGTAAAAATATATATGTAAAGATTGACACTGTGGAGATCGGCCACTATAATCAGTAATTGTTTAGAAATAAATGTTTTAGTACTAAAGTATTTAGAGGCGAAGGAGTGGGTGTCTCTATTGAAGGAGTGCTGGACCTTTAAAGGAGTGTAATGAATACATGTCCATGCGGAATGAAATTCTGGAGTTGGAGATGCTATTTAAGAAGATGGTTCGGACGGTTCATCATGAATGGCAGAAGGAGGGGTTTCCTAAAATAGGCAGAACCCAGTATGCCGCTTTGGAGAAACTTCATGAACTGGGGTCCTTGAGATTGTCGGACTTGGCGGATACCATTCATGTGACGTGCGGGGCAGTAACCGGCATATCCGATAAGCTGATTGAAGGCGGATTTGCGCGTCGAATAAGAGATACCGAGGATCGCCGAGTTGTCCATCTGGAAATTACGCCCCGCGGGCTGGATCTGATCGATCAATTGGCCAAGAAGCGCGCCGAACTGAGTCATTTGTTATACGGATTCTTATCCGACGAAGAGGTTAAGCAGCTTAACATCCTGTATCGCAAAATTATGGTGAATGTCGAACATATGCAAAGTCAGATGTCCACATAGAACAATACAGTTTATCACATGAACTTACTTAGAAAGAGAGAGTGAAACCTACACATGAGTACCTATACTGCTGTTCGCCCCGGCGAGCCCATTAAGAAAGGTCCCATCATTGCCGCATTGATGATTGGTGCATTTGTTGCGATTCTCAATCAGACATTGATGAATGTTGCTCTTCCGAGCATCATGGAAAATTTGAATATCAAACCGACGGTAGCCCAGTGGCTGACTACAGGCTTCATGCTGGTAAATGGGGTGCTGATTCCTGTTACCGCCTACCTGATCGCGCGTTTCTCGACAAGACAGCTGTTTATCAGTGCGATGACGCTGTTTACGATTGGCACCTTGCTGTGCGCCGTTAGCCCGAACTTTGCATTCCTGCTGACCGGACGTCTCGTTCAGGCAGCTGGCGCGGGCATACTGATGCCGCTTATGACCGTTGTATTTCTGAACATTTTCCCTATTGAGAACCGGGGGAAAGCGATGGGCATGATGGGGATCGCCATGATCTTTGCTCCTGCCATCGGGCCTACGCTCTCAGGATATATCGTGGAGCATTATGATTGGCGTGTGTTGTTCTACATGATATTGCCTTTCTCCATTATTGCAACGCTAATCGGGATCTTCTTCCTCAAAAATGTGACCGAGGTCAGCCGACCTAAGCTGGATATGCTCGCTGTCATTTTATCGACTCTTGGATTTGGCGGTCTGCTGTACGGCTTCAGTGATGCCGGGAATGACGGTTGGTCCAGCGCACCGGTTGTTACCACGCTGGTTGTCGGTGCGATCGCACTCATCCTGTTTGTATGGCGGGAGATGACCGTCGACAATCCGATGCTGGAGTTCCGTATTTTCAAGTACAACATGTTCTCGTTAACAACCTTGATCAATGTCATTGTTACGATGGCGATGTATGCGGGTATGATTCTGCTTCCGATCTATTTACAGCAGATCCGCGGGTTCACACCTGTAGAATCCGGGCTTCTTATGCTTCCCGGTGCTATTCTGATGGGAATCATGTCGCCGATTACGGGGGCGATATTTGACAAGATCGGCGCCAAATGGCTCGCTGTCATCGGTCTTGCCATTACGGTCATTACGACATGGGAGTTCAGCAATCTGACGGAGACGCTGTCTTACAACCACATTATGATCATCTACACGGCAAGAATGTTCGGGATGTCCATGCTCATGATGCCAATCCAGACGGCTGGACTCAACCAGCTGCCACGGAGCATGAACGCTCATGGCACCGCCATGTCGAATACGCTCCGCATGGTTTCCGGCTCGATCGGAACGGCGATTCTCGTTACCGTGATGTCTACCCAGGCACAGAGCAAGGGGGAAGCCTTGATGCAATCGGGACTGTTTGATCCGAAGAATCAGGCCGATCTGCTTAAGCTTGGAAACGAAGCAACCATTTATGGCATTAACTATGCCTTTGTCATTGCTACAGGTATCAGTGTGGTTTCCTTGATTCTGGCTTTCTTCATCAAGAAAACGAAGCCGGCGGATGAGCCAAAGACCTCCGGTAATCAGGAAGCCGCCGCAGCGACGCTGTAGTCCTTATTCCTATCAACTGCGCAGCAAAAAAAGGGTGTCCCAAGCCGTTTATCTACGG
This sequence comes from Paenibacillus vortex V453, assembly GCF_000193415.1. NCBI lineage: Bacteria > Bacillati > Bacillota > Bacilli > Caryophanales > Paenibacillaceae > Paenibacillus > Paenibacillus vortex. Next base: position 22,102 of record NZ_ADHJ01000053.1, on the reverse strand, counting down.
CAGGACACCCTTTTTTTTACATTTCCTCTGTGTATGTTCAATGCATGGGCTTCAAGTATGCGACAGTGTCACATACTTCGTCTGCGTCCGGTAAAGAGAGAGATCACAAACAGGACAACGAAGATGAAGAACAGAACCTTCGCAATGCTGGCTGCAGCCTCTACGATACCGAAGAAGCCGAAGATCCCTGCAATCAATGCAACAACTAGAAAAATAACGGACCATTTTAACATAATGTTCACCCTGCTTTCTTAATCGATTTTAATTGGATATGCTCCTGGGATTGCATGATGTTCTATGAAGCGGCATATACCCAATTTGAAGGATCGTTAGGGAGGCGTTGGCAAGTTGCCTCAGCGCCCTTCGTAGTGTTCTTTAACCGAGGCGGCAGAGGATGAAACAACTTGGCGAATGGTGGCATTCCTGGCAAATGCCCTTTGTTTCGTAAGGTTGGGGATGGGGTAACTATTGCGTATCGAAAACCAAACATTACTGGAAAGTGAGGGACAACGTATGCTAACACAAATCAGTGTTGCCATCATCGCTGTAGCGTTTGCGGTTCTTGTCTTCTTCTTGATCAAGACCTTAAAGGCCGCAACACAATCGCTCGAAAAGGTAACACAAACACTTCAGGAAGTTCAAAAGACCGTGGACGAATTGAGCTACGAAGTGAAGCAGACGATTCGAAATACAAACGATATTACGGTGGATGTTCAGCATAAGATGAAACAGATCGACCCTGTAATGGATACCGTCAAGAACCTGGGAGAGGCTTTAAGTGAGGTTACCTACGCGGTGAAGCAGGTTTCCTCAGGCATGGTCAGCCGCTTCAAGCAGTCCAGGGTGGAGCAGAAGGAAGAGCCGCGCATTCGTCAAGAAGTGCCTGTGACAGCCCAAGACCGCACGTTCCAGTCTTATGATGCCGTATATCAGAATACAGAAGCACAAGAGAAGTCACGCAGTCGGAATTGGTTAGCCTATGTGGATACAGCCGTTGGTCTGTGGCATAGTTTCCGCCGTCAAAAGGCCAGATAAATCGAAAGAGCGAATTCAAGTTACAGCTCTGTAAGGTGAAGAAAGGAGGAGGTCGCATGTGGAATGTCACACTGTTGATGGTAGGGCTCTTGATTTACTCCGGAGGTGGAGGTGTTGTGTCAGAGCCACAGCCACAGCATACAGCCGGGATATCGCAGCCGCCTATAATTCTAGCCGCTTCGGATGTTGGACAAGCACATATTAGCGACAATTCTGTAGAGAGCTATGGGACATTAAACGGGATTTCCTTAACGGATAGCAAGAAAGACGTTATCCGTAAGCTGGGAACGCCGGCCCGAACTGAACAGGAAGACTTGAGCGGGATAACCAAGCTTCATTATAAAGACATGGAGGTTGGTGTCCGCAACGGTTATACCGAATACGTTCATGTGAAGCCCTCTGCAGACTCCTTTCAGGTGGAAGACCAGAGCATAGGTATGACAACCGAACGGGTCCGGGCATCCTTGGGCAAGCCATATTTTAAAGCCGAGGACGGAGATGTTTATCTCGAGAATCAAAATGCGCTTAAGGTTTATGTGGATCGGGATACCGGTCAGATTGAAGGAATTGATTTGTTTTTCGATTATAGTCAATAAAACTGTTTCAACCTTGAACAGGATGGGTAATAACAGTTGGACTATAACCTAAATTTAGGTTTTACACTATTAGGGGAGGTTTTCATCATGGAATTTACAAATACACAGTCTTATGCAAAAGTCGTTGAGAATGGTACGCAGGCGGTTCAGGAGGTTCAGAACCTTCGCCAGTCCGGCTACGATAATGATCGGATCTATGTGCTGGCTCACGATTCGGATAAGACGAGCCGGATTGTGGATGCATCAGATGCCAATAACGTAGGCATCAAAGAAGAAGGCGTGTTCGATGCCTTTGCGAATCTGTTCCGCTCACGCGGCGATGAACTGTCGCGCCAAAATTGTATCTCTAGGATTTACCGAGGCAGAGGCAGGCTTCTATGAGAAGCAGCTGGATCTGGGTAAAGTACTCGTTATTGCTAAGAAGGATTAATAACTGTAACGGAAGTTCAGCCTTGTCGCTGTGACTATAGTATGAGTTATAGGTCTTAAAACATAGATAAGGAATGAGACATAAACAGGTCTCATTCCTTATCTATGTTTTAAAAGAATGTTCCATGAACCTATTAAAAGTGGAAGATTCAAGTTTCACACCCTTTTTCTATGGCAAAAGATACAGCGGTTATTATAGTATAATAGTAGGAAAAGGATTTCTATCGTATAAACCGAACGTTAAAGGAGAGGGCAATGAGAATATTAATCGTAGACGACAATCCGACTAACGTCATCATTATTCGAGAAATCTTGAAAAAGGAAAACTACCAGGATACCGTATCTGCATCTTCAGCCCTGGAAATGTTTGAGCATTTGGGACTTGGGGATCGCAGCCATGTGCTGCATCCACGAAGAGCGGATATCGATCTGGTTCTGTTAGATATGATGATGCCTGAGATGGATGGAATAGAAGCATGCCGTATTGTTCAGCAATACGAGCATTTGAAGGATATACCGATCATTATGGTAACCGCCGTCGGCGATTCCAAGAAGCTGGCAGAGGCCCTTGATGCCGGGGCTGTAGATTATGTGACCAAACCGATCAACAAGGTTGAACTTATGGCACGGATACGTCTGGCGCTCCGGTTAAAGCATGAGAAAGACTGGCATATTGAGCGTGAACAGCGGGTGCAGGCGGAGCTTAAGCTTGCGGCTATGGTTCAAAATGCCGTCCTGAGCTCTCCAATTGAAGATGAGCAGCTAGAGATTCATGCACTGTACCAGCCTTCGGCAGAGCTTGCGGGAGATTTGTACGCATGGTACCCGCTTGGAGATGGCCGTTATGGCGTGATTCTGCTGGATATGATGGGACACGGTATTACTTCGTCCCTATTTTGCATGTTCATTGCCTCGGTTCTGAAAGACACCGTGACGACTTATGTCGAACCGGAGAAAGTCGTTCAGGAATTGAACCGCAGGTTCAATCAGCTAAGCCTTGGTGAACAGCTGATACAGTACTATTTTACAGCTATCTATCTTGTCGTAGACACGCGTTTGAAACGGGTGGACTATGTTAATGCCGGTCACCCTCCGGCGCTGTTCTTCCAGGAAGACGGCCGTGTTATGACCCTGGACCAAGGCTGCTGCCCGGTAGGCTTGTTCGATCGGATTGAAGACATGGAGCCAAGAAGCTTTCAATATGAAGGCGAGGGTCATTTGGTGATGTATACCGACGGTCTGCTTGAATTGGTGGACGGCGGACATGACGAGAAGCTGGACTATTTGAAGGAACATTTGGGCGGCCCTCATCATTGGAGAGAAGATGAGATGAAGGAACAATATTTTGTAGATGATCCATTGCAGGAGCGAGAGGACGATAAATGCCTGGTTTGGATATCTCTTAAAAAAGGAGAGAACATAAATCAATGAAGCTTAAGAGTAAGTTAGTCATTGGTTTTACAACCTTGTTAGCTCTCATGCTGGTTCTTACCCTGATTGGGTACGACCGGATTAGTTATATGAACAGCCAGATGGATAAAATCTATGAAGAGCGCTATCAAAAAGTGCGAAACTCCAGCGGTATGCGCGGGGAAGTCAACAATATGGCGCGCGAGCTAACGAATATGATTTTGAGCAATGACCAATCCACGTATGCTGTATCCAAACAGGAAATCGAAAGCATGACCACAAAGGCAGTGGAATATTTCTCATTCATTCAAGATAGCGTAAATACCGCTGAGGAGCAGCAGCTGCTAGTCCGGATTGAACGTGCGGTTAATGAATATATTGTATACCAGAACAAGACACTGGATCTGTTGGCCAACAGCGATGCAGACGAGGCTAACTCACTGCGTAATTCAACAGGGCAATCGGTTCAGGATGAAATGCTTACCAGCTTAAACGAGCTTAGCAGCTACGAGAATCAGAAGATCAATGATGATATTACGGCAGCCAAGGCTGCTTATGACCGTTCCGTTCAGATGTTCATTTATATTATGGCCGGTGGACTATTAATCGGGATGCTGGTCATTCTATGGATCCTTCCAAGCATTACCCGGGGCATCAACGTTGTCTCGATGATGTTGAAGAGTTTTGGGGAAGGCAGACTGAAGGCGATTCGCCGTATCAAAGTTACGTCCAAGGATGAATTTGGAGATGTAGCCCGGGTATTTAAAGACTTGTCCGAAGATATTCTCGAGAAGCAGCGGATAGAGGAGACCTATCTTCAGGCGCAGCGTGATCAATCGTGGCTTAACTCGAATATGGCCAGAGTAACGGAGCTGCTGGAGGGGATTAATTCCCTTGAAGAGGTGGGTCAGCGGTTTATTAGCGAATTCACACCGATATTAGGTGCTCACTATGGAGCTATTTATATTCATCAAGAAGATAAACATCCGAATAAATTGGAACTGAAAGGTTCCTACGCGCATGAGGGCGGCGAGGAGCCCAAGATTTCCTTCATGATTGGGGAAGGACTCGTAGGGCAAGTCGCGCTGGACAAGAAACCGATTGTGCTGAGAAATGCGCCTGACGATTACATGAAAGTGGAGTCCGGCTGGGGATCATCCAAGCCGATTTCCGTCATGATCTATCCGATCCTGTTCGAGAATGAAGTGCTGGGTGTGGTGGAGCTGGCAGCCTTCGAGGAGACAACATCCCTGCAGGAGCAGCTCATCTCACAGCTGAGTCAGTCGCTTGGCATTATTCTGAATAATATTACAGGACGCCTGCGGGTCGAGCAGTTGCTGCGGGAGTCGCAGGCGATGACAGAAGAGCTTCAGGTTCAGTCGGAGGAGCTGCAGACCCAGCAAGAAGAGCTTCGCCGTTCCAATGAAAATCTGGAGGAGCAAACCAATGCCCTCAAACGTTCCGAAGATTTACTGCAGCGTCAACAGGAAGAGCTCGAGCATTATAATACCGAGCTGGTTGCCAAGACGCGCGCGCTGGAGGAACAGGTGCAGGAAGTGGAAGAGAAGAACGATGAAATTGAGAAGGCCCGGTTGAAGCTAGAGCAGCAAGCGAAGCAGCTTTCGGTTACAACCAAATACAAGTCGGAGTTCATGGCAAATATGTCTCATGAACTGCGAACCCCTCTTAACAGCCTGCTCATCTTGTCACAGCTGCTGTCTGAGAATAAGAGCGGAAATCTGAGCGATAAGCAGATCGAATATGCGCAGACGATTTATATGTCAGGTTCGGACCTGCTCAAAATGATTGATGAAATTCTCGACTTGTCCAAAGTGGACGCCGGGAAAATGGAAATTAATTACGAGGATGTTCAGCTGCAGGATATTGAATCCTTTGTGGAGCAGAATTTTGCCGCTGTAGCGTCGCGTAAACATATTGATCTTCATGTACACATCGGGGAGGACATTCCGCAAAGCATCGTTACGGACAGTCATCGCGTGAAGCAAGTCCTTCGTAACCTGCTGTCCAATGCATTCAAGTTCACGAACCAAGGCTCCGTTGAACTTCATGTGGAGAAGGCCGATTCAGAGAAACTCCCTATCTATTTGAATGCAGAAGCAGACTATGTGGCATTTGCGGTAAAAGACAGTGGAATTGGTATACCTGCTGACAAAACCGATCTGATCTTTGAAGCTTTCCAGCAGGTGGACGGCACCACAAGCCGCAAATATGGCGGGACCGGGCTCGGCTTGTCGATCAGCCGCGAGCTTTCCCGTCTGCTTGGCGGGGGGATTCTGGTTGAATCGGAAGAAGGCAAGGGCAGCTGCTTCACTCTCTTCCTGCCGAGCAGCCCTCCGGAAGTGGTTCAGGGAGTACAGGAGGCAGCGGCGTCCATTGAGGCTCCGCCAGAGAGCAATCTGATTGTTCCGAAGGCCAAGATGGTCACAACAGAGGTCAACCCATCCGTACAAGTGGATGATGATCGCAACCAGATAGGGCCGACCGATCGAGTGCTGCTCATTATTGAGGATGATGTGAAGTTTGCCAGAATCCTTCTGGATATGGCTAGAGGACGCGGGTTCAAAGCCCTGGTTGCTCTGCAGGGGGATATCGGCCTGGAGATGGCGAAGTCCTACAGACCGGACGCCATCATCCTGGATATTCAGCTTCCGGTCATCGACGGCTGGTCCGTCATGGGCGAGTTGAAGAGCTCAGCGGTTACGCGTCATATTCCGGTGCATGTGATCTCGGTTGTGGACGAAGTGAAGCAGGGACTTATGATGGGGGCTATCGCCTACCTGAAGAAGCCATCATCCAGAGAGGCACTGGAGAATGCGTTCACGCATATCGAATCGTACGCGGAAAAATCGATGAAACATCTCCTGATTGTTGAGGACGATGACATTCAGCGTAACTCCATCATTGAATTGATCGGTCATGACGATGTATCTATTACGGCGGCATCCACGGGTGCCGAAGCACTCAGCGAGCTGCGTAAGCAGCGCTATGACTGTATGGTGCTTGATCTGATGCTGACAGACATGACGGGCTTTGAGCTGCTGGATCAGATTCGTGATGATGAGAACCTGATGGATCTGCCAATTATTATTTATACCGGTAAGGATCTGGATTCGAAGGAAGAGATGCAGCTTCGCAAATATGCGGAGTCCATCATCATTAAAGACGTGAAATCTCCGGAACGGCTTCTGGATGAAACGACCCTGTTCCTCCACCGGATTGAAGCCGATTTGCCGGAGGATAAACGTAAAATTCTGCAAAAGCTGCACAATAAGGAAGAGCTGTTCGAAGGCAAGAAGATTCTGCTTGTGGATGATGATATCCGCAACGTATTTGCTCTCTCCAGCGTACTGGAAGGATACAACATGGAAGTGACCTTTGCCGAGAACGGCAGGGAAGCGATAGAGCTGCTTCAGGATAATCCGGACTACGATTTGGTGCTGATGGATATGATGATGCCGGAGATGGACGGCTATGAAGCGATGCGCCTTCTGCGAGAGATGCCTGAGTTCGAAAAGCTGCCGATTATAGCATTAACAGCCAAAGCCATGAAAGAGGATCGGGCGAAATGTATTGAAGCCGGAGCCTCTGATTATATGAAGAAGCCGATTCAGACCGAGCAGCTTCTTTCACTTATGAGGGTTTGGTTGTATTCGTAAACCGCTTTTGTGGGTAAAGTACAAGTAGCAAATAAACACTCGGAAAGCGGTGCACCCGTTATGTCATCTAGTAACCATACTGAATCAGAACAACTGTTGATAACAGAGGATAGCGAATGTGAGCTGGAGCAGATCGAGTTGGAGCTTCTTTTGGAAGGTATTCATCGATTCTATGGTTACGATTTTCGTAATTATGCTATTCCTTCATTGAGGCGGAGAATCTGGCATCATGTGCATGCCGAAGGGGTATCCTCGATCTCCGCGCTTCAGGATAAAGTACTCCACGACCGTTCTTGTTTTGAACGGCTCATATATAATCTGTCCATTCCCGTCACGGAAATGTTCAGGGATCCCAAATTATTCCTGACATTCAGGCAGACGGTAGTTCCTCTGCTTCGTACGTATCCGTATATACGGATATGGCACGCCGGCTGCTCAACTGGAGAAGAGGTGTATTCCATGGCGATTCTGCTTCATGAAGAGGGGCTGTATGAAAAATCCCGGATTTATGCGACGGACATGAACTCGCGTTCTCTCCAGCAGGCCAAGGAAGGCGTGTTTGACATCAAACGCATGAAGCAGTACACCAAGAATTATATGGAGGCGGGCGGAACCCGCTCGTTCTCCGAATATTATACTGCGAAGTACAACTCGGTTATTTTTCAACCGTATTTGAAGAAAAACATGATTTTTGCAGAACATAATCTGGCAACGGATCGTTCCTTTAACGAGTTTAATGTGATCTTTTGCCGGAATGTCATGATATATTTCAATGATCAGCTGCGGGATCATGTGCACGGATTATTTCACGAGAGTCTAAGCCATTTCGGTATTCTCGTACTGGGTGCCAAAGAGTCCATCCACTTTACGAATTACAGTGAAGCCTATGAGACACTGGACCGGGTCGAGAAAATTTACCGGAAGAATAAATAGAAAGTTTTGTAGGAGGATCTCATGGGGTTTCACGAACCGATTCATATTCTGTTGGTAGATGACCGCCCTGAAAACTTACTTGCACTCGAAGCTGTTCTGGACAGTGAGCAATACACGCTAATAAAAGCGACTTCGGGGGAAGAAGCTCTGCGGTATCTCTTGAAGTACGACTTTGCTGTGATTGTTCTGGATGTACAGATGCCCGGTATGGACGGTATCGAAACAGCAAGGCTGATCAAGGCGAGAGACAAAACAAAGGATATTCCGATTATCTTTATTTCTGCAAACAGCAAGGACGCGGAGCATCTCTTTGCGGGTTATTCGGCAGGTGCAATCGACTATATGGTTAAACCTTTTATCCCTCAAATCTTGAAGTCCAAGATCGAGGGTTTTGTCGATATGTACCAAACCAATAACAGACTCAAGATCCAGTCTATGCAGCTGCATCAGAAGACGCTGGAACTGGAGAAGATCAATCATGAGCTTGTGCAGGCGAAGGAAGCAGCGGAGATTGCCGTTAAAGCCAAAACGGAGTTTCTGGCGATGATGAGCCATGAAATCCGTACGCCGATGAATGGCGTGATCGGTATGATCGATTTGCTGATGGACAGCGAGCTTCAGGAAGAGCAGCGGGAGTATGCAACGATCATCCGCAACAGCGCGGATGCTTTGGTTAACATCATTAATGACATCCTGGATTTCTCCAAGATGGAATCCGGCAAGATGGAGCTGGAGGAATATCCGTTTGATCTCAAGTCTTGTGTGCAGGAAGTGTTCGGTTTGTTCTCGGGAGAAGCCTCCAAGAAAAATCTGCAGCTTTCGTATTACATTGAGGAGCGTATTCCGTCGATGGTATTTGGCGATATGGGACGTCTTCGCCAAGTATTGGTCAATCTGGTATCCAACGCGGTGAAATTCACCAATGAGGGTGGAGTATATTTGGTTGTATCGCTGACCCAAGTCGAAGAGGACCGGTTAACCCTCGAATTTACGGTGAAGGATACGGGGATTGGCATCTCATCAGAGAAAATCGATCGGCTGTTCAAGCCATTCTCGCAGCTTGATTCCTCCATGACCCGCAAATACGGAGGGACAGGGCTGGGACTTGCCATCTGTAGATCCCTTGTGCAGATGATGGGTGGGGACATTACGGTGGAATCCAAGGAAAATAAGGGTGCCACCTTCGTATTTACGATGTGTGTTCATACCTATGAGGAAGGAGACTATCGACGGCGAGAAGATGAGCCTACCGATAAATTTCGCGTCCATGGGGAGAGACAAGCCAACATCCTGATTGTGGATGATCACCCGATTAATCGAAAGCTGATGGACAGCATGCTGAAAAAGATGGGAATGAGCGCGGACATGGCAGAGGACGGTAAGCAGGCGGTTGATATGGTTGCTGGTCCTAAAGTGTACGATATCATTTTTATGGATCTGCAAATGCCGGTTATGGATGGCCTGGAGGCTGCACGCCTGATCCGTCAGATGAAGCATGGAGCGGATGCACCTATTCTGGTTGCCATGACAGCCAATGTGATGGATGGTATCCAGAAGCGCTGCTCGGATGCCGGAATGGACGAATATATTAGCAAGCCGGTCAAAATCAGCTGCGTTAAGCACCTGTTGTCCCGATATACACCAGTGGAACCGGACGACTGGGACAACCGTCCAAACAACATTCGAATCATTAACGGTTAGGGAAAAGATTCGTTTCCATATATTAGCACGGCCACATTCCCCTTCAACCTGTTTCAACGAGTTAGATAACGGGTTATGTAAAGGGAAAACAAATTATTTGGGAGAGAGTGTCTATGAATACAAAAACAAATGATAAGTTCAATGCCAAGACTCAGATGAGCGAGGGTGTATGTACTGTATTTTTGAGCGGTGAACTTGATCTGTCCGTCGCTCCGGATTTTCGATTAGTAATGGAACCTCTTGTCGGCAATTCCGAAGTAGACTTGATCGTCAACATGAAGGACATGACATATATTGATAGTACAGGTATTGGTATTCTTCTGTCGATACTGAAAGCAAGACACGGCATGGAAGCCCGTTTTGCAGTTGAGGAAGTTCCGCCGCAAATTCAGAAGCTGTTTGATATGACGGGTATTGCGAAGTTCTTTCAGTCGTAAGAAGTATTCCCAATAGGAAAGGATCGAAAAGAATGAATTCAGATGTACAAAGAGTAACACTTAATTTGCCTGCCAGTGCTGAATACGTGGATATCGTAAGGCTGAATCTGTACGGGATAGCTTCCAAGATGGGCTTCTCCTATGAAGAGATTGAAGATATGAAGGTTGCAGTGTCTGAGGCCTGCAATAACTCGGTTTTGTATGCGTATAGTCAGGAAGGCGGAATGGTAGAGGTATTATTCCAAGTGACTAGCGAGTCGCTATCCATTACGGTCAGAGACGAAGGGGAGAGTTTCGACAGTGTGGGAGCGGTTGGTAACCGTTCACTTCATGATAAAGATCTCAGTGAGGTCCAAATCGGCGGACTCGGCTTCTACCTGATGGAGGCGCTTATGGATGAGGTGAGCGTAACAAACCAGGCTGGAAAGGGAACCGAGGTTATGCTTACGAAGCGGCTTGCAAGAAGCGAGGAGCGGGTATGAGTGATAAGGTGACTCCCCCAGAGTCCAGGGATGAAGCAGTACATTTAATACAACAGTATCAGCAGACGAAGGATAACGATATCGCAACGGTGCTGATTAAGAAATATGAGCCGATGGTCAAAATGGCTGCGGGCAAAATTGCCCGGAATCGGCCGGATCTGTATGAGGACTTATATCAGGTGGGTCAGATGGCATTAATCCGTCTGCTTCAGCAATACGACATTAGCCTGGGGATTCCGTTCGAGCCCTATGCCATGAAGAGCATGATTGGGCATATGAAAAACTTCCTCCGCGATAAGTCGTGGTACATTCAAGTACCCAGACGAATCAAGGAGAAAGGTGCCTTGGTCCAGCAGGCAATTGATGAGTTAATGGTGAAGCTGGAGAGGTCTCCGGATGTGAATGAGATTGCAGCTTATCTGGATCTATCCGTTGAAGAAACCGTCGAGGTGTTAGCCGGACGGGAATGCTATCACTACGTATCACTCGATTCCCCATTATCTCAGGAAGAAACCGGAGCAACGCTTGGAGAGCTGATTAGCTCGGATGTGAATGACTTTGATTCCGTGGAGAAGCGGATGGATCTTCAGCAGGCGATGAGTCAGTTGAAGGAACAGGAGCAGAAGGTGCTGCTGCTGGCATTCCAGGAAGGGCAGTCCCAGCGGGCCATTGCTCAGAGACTTGGAGTATCGCAAATGAGTGTGTCGCGTATCCAGAAGCGGGCAACGGAAAAATTGAAGCAGATTATGTCCAATTCATCTTACTGATATGGACAAGCCCCGTAGTGACAGACGTATGGGAACATAAGGCACGCTTCCTCAATTATAGGAAGGCGTGCCTTTTTGGAACCGCAATATCCGAATTGAAATAGAAGGGAGTGGCAAAGAGAGTATGCTTGCGCCAGATAGAGCGGAGGGTCAGGATATATATACTTTTGCAGGAGGGTGGCAGTGGCATGATGTCCGAACGGATGATTGGCAATCCTCCTGGATTGGTGAACTTCGAACGCGTTATCCCTATACGTCCGAATGGTTTGATCTGGCATCGACGTTAAAGGATCGGAATTACTTGTCCGTTCGCTTCAAAGAGGGCGTAGAAACCGTTATTATGGGGACCATGCTCTATAAGGTTACGTCCGATCCTGATCATCACAAGTCGGAACAGTTCTATTTCTATTTGGACGATCATGTGTTGATTACCATTAATCTGGATGACCATACCCGTAGTGTGATGGCCAAGTCGGAGAGAACATCCATGCTCCATCAATGCCGGGGGCCTGCAGATGGCATGTTTGTTCTGGCACGGGCGATTCTGCATTATTATCATGCAGGGATGGATCAATTCGAATGTAATCTTCGGCTTGTTGAAAGTGATATGCGCACGCGCAACCGGCGAACCTTGATGGATAAGATCCTGTCGGCCCGGTTCGAGTTATTGGACTGGAGTAATCTGTTTATCCCATTTCAAGAGCTTGTTGCCGCCGCTAGAGAAGGCTATCATAACCAACTGGATGACAGCCGCTCCTTCCAGCAGCTCCAGTACAGAGTGGAGAGACTGGAGCAGCTGATCCACCATTATGAGCGCGAAATTGATACCCTTGTTTCTATTGATGATGCCATCTCCGGATTCCGCGGCAATGAAATTATGAAGACGCTGACGATTTTTACCGTCGTCTTCACACCGGCCACGGTGATCGGTGCCGTATGGGGAATGAATTTTGAGAACCTGCCGGCTATTAAAACATTCTGGGGATTTACGGCAATCAGCGCTTTCATCCTGCTGTGGACCGGTGGAATGTACCTCTGGTTGCGTGCGAAAGGATGGACGGGTGATTTGCTCCGCGTGAAGTCCAAAAACAGAAACATATAAAATCAAGGTTAGTAGGAAAATTTAGCGTCATAACAGCCCGGTACCTGCTTAGGTTACCGGGCTGTTTGTATGCAGCGAGAGCTGGCTAGGATTTGGATTGATCGATATATCCTTGCAGATCGGAGATGAAATCTCCAATCATCGGTACATTGACAAAGAAGCTGAGAATGTAGCCCAAGAGACCAAGCACAAGAGCCGTGCCCAGGGTTAGACCGAGCCCCCGGGACAGCCCGGCCGTGAGGTTGGCAATGATGCGTTTCTTGGGATTCATGTAATTGTCGATCATATCCTTCATTTCCGATTTCTCCAGGGTGGCCGCGATTTTGTCCAGACGAGTGTTCAGCTTCTTCACTTCATGCCGGAGCTCGAAAGGGTGCTCCTGAACATCATCTGCCGCGCTGGAGTGCCTTTCCTTGGTTGATGCAGATTCCTCCCGCTTTTCCTCATGTGGTCTGGAATGCCCCCCGCTTCGTGTTGAGAGGCTGGAGCCGCTGTTATATGGATTGGCTTTGCTCATGAGATATCCCCGCTTTCTTAGGCAGATGCCCCGTGTCATTTCACCTGCAGAACAATACACTAATAACAAGTAACCTTCTAACGCTCTGGCACAAAAATAGCCAGCTTTGTCAGCTGGCTATTTCGTGACTTCACGAATTAATAATTCGTAGTCGATTTTATTTCACGGCTGACATCGGAAGAGGTGTCCATCGCTTTTTCCTTCACGTCTTTGGAAGCACTGGATACCTCGTCGGACACATCCGCTGAGACTTCCTTAACGCTGGACATAATATTTTGACGGCCTTCATTCACCGTTGTCATGACATCGGAGGCTTTGCTGCCCACGGTTTTAGCCAGCTCAGAAGCCTTATCGCCTACAGTACAAGCAACTTCCTTGGTTTTATCGGTTACGATGCTCAGCTTCTCGGACAAATCGCCACGAAGCTCGCGGCCTGGCTTGGGAGCGAACAACAGAGCTGCTGCTGCTCCGACCAATGCACCGATAAAAGCACCTCTAAAGAATGTGGATCCGCCTTGTACTGGATTTTCTTGTTCTGTGTGATTCATAACTTTCACTCCTTTTAGTTAATATAAAGTTTAAACATATAAACACGAGTATCAGGCTGTGCGTCTAAACAATTTGGCAACAAGACCGAGCAGGAATACAAAGATGGCCGTACCGATAATAGCAGGTACAATGGCAAATCCGCCAATTACAGGGCCCCATGCTCCGAAGAGCCACGGTCCGAGCCACGCACCTACAAAACCTGCGATCATGGATCCGATAATTCCGCCCGGCATTTCATGACCCACCAGCGCATCCCCGATAATCCCGATGATGATTGCCATCACGATGCTGATAATGATTCCCCACATAGGATCGCCTCCTTTTTCAGAGCAATGTTTTTCGTGTGGGCTTGCTTATCTCGTAATTAAACGTAAGGCCACATCGTGAAACAGGGCAGACGGGGAACGGGGAAGAAAATAAAATGTCCATCCTCTGCGGAATTTACCCTGCTGTCATTTGCGGATTTTTGTACTATACTGGATAAGGATTTGCAATTATTATCGAATTAAAGATCTATTTCGATGTCACAAACACTCGAATTATTCAGGAACGATGCTGTCATAGACGGTTTATAGAAGGAGTCGTGCAACATGGATACTGTATTGGTGAAGGAATATCGAGCGGATATAGTGGAGTGCGTCCACAATGGACATATATGTATTGTTAATGATGAAGGAGCCGTTCAAGCCTATGCAGGAGACCCGGAGTATGTCGCATTCACGCGTTCCTCCGCCAAGCCGCTGCAGGCAATCCCATCCATCCGTGCGGGATTGGCAGAACATTATGGGTTAACAGTAGAGGAAATTGCGATTATGACGGCTTCCCATCGGGCAGAGCCGGCCCATGTTGAAGTATTGGAGCGCTTTGCCCGCAAGGTAAGCATTGGGGAGTCCAATATGGTCTGCGCATCCAGTTGGCCGCTGGATGAAGGAAGCAAGGAATCTCTTTTGCGTGAAGGAAGCGATAAGAGCAAATGGTACCATAATTGCTCGGGCAAGCATTACGGCATGCTTGCCTATTGCCAGATGGCGGGATACCCGCTTAAAGGATATGACCATCCGGAACATCCGCTTCAGCAGGAGATTCTTGGAACGGTCTCCGATTTGGCCGGATTGGCACCCGGCGATATTCATCTAGGCACGGATGGATGCGGACTGCCGGTATTTGCTATGCCGCTCCGTGCTCTGGCCACCGCCTATATGAAGCTTGCATCCCCTGACCGGATCGAGGATGAGCCTACGCGAAAGGCGGTCCTTACGATCACATCGGCTATGAATGCATCTCCCTATATGGTTGCGGGGAACCACAAAGTGGACACCCTCCTTCTGGAAGATGATAACGTGGTGGCAAAAGGGGGCTTTAAAGGGGTGTACTGTTTTGGTCTGAAGAAGGAGCGATTGGGTATTTCGTTTAAAATCGCAGATGGTTCAGAGGAAGAGTGGGGCTGGATTGTTGAGTCCATACTGGAGCAAATCGGATACAGCAACAAGACGACCCTCCGGCGGCTGAAAGCCGCGTATCCCAAGGATCTATTCAATGATGAGGGACGCAGGGTAGGCAGGGCCGAAACTGAATTTATACTGACCCGCGTTTAAACAAGAATGATTAGATCGAAATCCGCCGGGGTATTAGAATAGTAAAAACGGCGGAGGTGACCGGCCATGATTAAGATCATGACGGCTGCGGAAAGACATACTACCCATGATGATGGTATTCATAGTGAATTCAGTTTTTCTTTTGGAGATTATACAGATCCGCATAATGAGCATTTTGGAAGCCTGCTGGCACATAATGAATATGTGCTGAAACCGATGGAGGGTTTTGATCGCAGGTTTCATCATGACTTGGTGATTGTCCATTTGGTGCTGGAGGGCAAGTTAACGTATGAGGATGATAAGGGGAAGTTTATGGAGCTTACCCCAGGCACGATTCATGTTGTGAATACAGGCTCGGGTGTATATCATGCAGAGAATAATGCGTCTTCCTCCGAAGATGTCCGTTATCTGGAAATGTGGTTTTTACCTGCTGAGCCGGGTCTTGAGGCCAGTCATCACCAAGGCGACTTTACACAAGCACAGCGATTAAACCAGATGCTTCCGATCATCGGATCGGGTGACGGTGAACGCAGCTTGCCCCAATCATTGGATGTTGTGATGTACAGCAGCATACTCGAGACAGGCAAAGAGCTGACGTACAGCTTATCCGAGGATAGGAGAATGCATGTGTACGTTATCAGCGGCCAGGTTGAAATATCATCGGAAGACGGAGTATTTGATATTTCATCCGGTGACGCCGCCAGAATACAGCGTCGTCATGAGCTGACCTTCCAGGGGAACTCAAGTGAGGGGAACTCGGAAGTAGTTATCATTGATATGCCATAGATTAGGACGGCAAAGCCCCCGGAAACTCGCGAATTTCATTAGCGAAGTTCCGGGGGCTTTGCCGTGGAATGGGTGTCTGCTTGGTTTCTTTACGATTTAATGATTTCCGCGAAGCTGGCCGAGTTCTGATACTACGGCTTCCACTTCGGATATGCTGAGATTTTGTTTATTCATGACCATATCATACAAGTCATAAATATCATCGTATTGGTTAACCGAGAAGGCGGAAGCCTGCATTGCAGCGCCTGTAGCCATCCGAAGCTTTGTTTTGATCTGCTCAATCATATACTCGACATTCGCTTGCGATTTTTCATTCAAGTTCATGTGTAACACCATCCTCTCTTCGGCGGATTTACGATTTTCATCCCTGTATTGTATCATGTTACTGTGCAGCTCGACCAATGTTTTTGCCATTGTGGACGTGAATAGGTTAAAATCAGGAAAAAACCTGTTTCAAAGGCATCGGTAAGCAGTATGGGAGCATGGATTAATGAGGAGGTCCGTCATGAGCGAACAAGCTGATAAACCGCCAATCGTATATGCCGCCAAGGCCAAAATGTCGGGCCACGAACTGATGGTTTTCTTTCAAATGATCTCGCAGCGGCATGCGATCGAAAGCATTGTGTTCTTATGTATTGGTACCGATCGTTCAACGGGGGTATGACTACTGGGACCGCTGACGGGAAGCCGGCTGGCGGCATATGGGTTCCCGCACGTGATTGGGACGCTGCCTGAACCGTGTGATGCCTTCAATCTTCAAGCGAGACTGAACGGGATACCCGCGGATAAGGTGATTGTTGCCATTGATGCGTGTCTGGGGCAGGCTTCCTCTGTCGGTTATTTCTTTACGAGTGAAGGTCCATTGACACCAGCCCAGTCTGTTGGAGGGAAGCTTCCTTCCGTGGGAGATTACAGTGTGGCAGCGGTTGTGAATGTGCAGGGTCCAAAGCCTTATTGGACCCTGCAGGTAACGTCCCTTTACCAAGTCATGGGGATGGCGGAGGAGATAGCACGGCAAGCGGCATTGGCCTTTAATCTTAGGACATAATGCATGGCGTTTCAGCCTGGGTTGATTCTGTTTAATATAGATCATTCTTTATAAAATAATGGGTGTCTACCAAATGGCATCCGCTGAATAGAAAGAAGGGTATCGCTATGGAAAAAGTACAATGCAACGGCAGCACGATTTGTTATGTTGATCAGGGACAAGGTGAGCCGGTCATTTTGCTTCACGGGTTCTGCGGAAGCTCTGCCTACTGGGAACAGATTCTGCCATTTCTTCAAGGCTTCAGAGTCATTGTACCGGATCTCCGGGGACACGGACGGTCTGACGCACCGATGGGACCTTATACCATCGAACAGATGGCAGACGATGTACTCCAGTTAATGGATGAGCTCGATATTCCGAAGGCTGCATTACTTGGCCATTCCCTCGGAGGCTATATTACGCTCTCCTTCGCCCAGCGTTACGCTTCTCGTCTGAACGGCTTCGGCCTGATTCATTCTACGGGTTATCCGGACTCGGATGAGGCGAAGGAGAAACGAGTGAAGGCGGTTAGCACCATCCAAGGGGAAGGCATTACTGCTTTCGTTGACGGGTTGGTGCCCGGCTTATTCGCTCCTGGCACAGAGGATACCAAGCCGGAGTGTATTCAGCGGGCGAAGGAGATAGGCTACCTGACACCACCGCAGGGAGCAATAGGGGCGGCGCTGGCTATGCGTGAACGTCCGGACAGACGCGACGTTCTTTCGGCATCCATACTGCCTATCCTGCTTGTAGCCGGAGAGAAGGATGGATTAATTCCAGCAGAGCGTACCTTTACGACAGAGAATGACAATGTAACTCGCATTGTGATTGAAGGTGCCGGACATATGAGTATGATGGAGACGCCGGAGAAACTTGGCGAAGTGATTACGTCTTTCATGGAACAGCTTGAACATGAATAAACGCATGACAACCCTTGTACAGCTTATAATAAACGGATACCCCTTGAATCGGGGTATCCGTTTTATTTTTTTCATAATGTGTTTGGTTTGCTCCCATCATCCATCCTGGGCTGATCAGTGCTGTGTTGTTGAAGGTTACCCCGCGCTACTGGAATTCTGATCCCGGATAGCCTACAATTTAATCTAGATTGAGCTTAGAGTAATGAAGGCTGCGCCGCAGAGGGAATCTGCGAAGCTGCCCAGCGATCACAGGTGGGTGTCCGGCAGCGGAACTCATATTGGAAATATAACGATCAGGTCACTAGATGAATACGCTGCATTCGAAGTGATGCAGGTTAGGGGGCAAGCGTATGTTTCGCAGGGATTATCTCGTGCGTCTTATAGAGGATATGTCACAGATGATTGCCAAGGTGTTTTCGCTGAAGCAGGAGCGCAAGCACACAGAAGCGCTCTGGGAATTGGATGATCTATTCAAACGGCAGTTCCGGTTGAATTCCCAGCTGCTTCGCTCACTGTCTGCTTCCGATATTGAGCAGTTATTTCGAAATCACGGCTATCTGGAGGCGGACAAGCTGCAGAGTGCTGCAAGACTAATGGAAGAGGAAGCCTCCATTCTGCTTGAGTTGGAGCGTGAAGAAGCAGCAGCGCTGCTCTATACCAAGGTCTTTCAGTTATATTTGAAGGCTGCCCTGCAAGGGGCCGATCCCAAGCTCCTGAACTTGCCGGAACGGATACACATCGTGAGGGAGCGTTTAAAGTCCTATGCATTGCCTGACACCGCTGCGCGGGATTACTATGCATATGCGGAGCAGCAGGGGATGTATGCGGAGGCCGAGAACATCCTTTATCAATTGCTGGATCACCGTGCGATTGAATATAACGAAGCGCTGCAGTTTTATCAACGATTACAGCTGAAGTCGCCTGAAGAGCTAGTCAATGGAGGGCTTCCTCTTGAGGAAGTCCGCGAAGGAATGGATGAGCTTCACCGTCGATTCCAGCATTCGGAGGAGGACGGTGGCGAGCAATCTATCCGTCAGGATTAACCTGTCCCTGTCTATACCATAAAGAAAGTGAGATGTACCTTTTGGATACATTAAGAAAATTGATTCATAACATCATGGAAGAAAGATCATTAATTACGGCTACACTGAGCCAGCTTCGCAAGCGGGAAGGCATGACCTACAGCAAGGTGACGATCAAGCCCGTAGATCTCAAGAACAAGCTCCACTATCAGTTCGCCTATTATTCGGGCACCAAGGTAACCCATCAGAACGTGCCGTTGGATGAGGCGGAGGCCGTGCTGGTGGACTTGTTCGAGAATGTATTCCGGCAGGCGATGATCTACACACCGGAAGCGGATTATCAGGTTCTGATATCCAAGAAATACAAGGTTTCGATTCTGACGAAATCGCCGTCCAAGACGAAGACAGATTTATCCCATAACCGAAAAAAGACGTACATTCTCGAAGAGGGGGAGCCAGTTCCGTTTTTGGTGGAGCTGGGCATTATGAACGAGGATGGCAAGGTGTTTGCCCGCAGATACGATAAGTTCAAGCAGATTAACCGTTTCTTGGAGATGGTTGAGGATGTTCTTCCCCATCTGCCGGAGAACCGTCCGTTGACCATCGTCGATTTTGGCTGCGGTAAATCCTACCTGACCTTTGCCTTGTATCATTATTTGGCGGTAACCGCACGCAGAACGCTGAATATTGTCGGATTGGATCTAAAGGCGGATGTGATCGAACACTGCAGTATGCTGGCGAAAAAACTGAACTATAACCAACTGCGGTTTCTTGTCGGCGACATTGCGGAATATGACGAACTGGAGCAGGTCGATATGGTGGTTACGCTGCATGCATGCGATACGGCAACCGATGCAGCGCTGGAGAAAGCAGTCCGTTGGGGGGCCTCGGTCATCCTGTCGGTGCCTTGCTGCCAGCATGAGCTGTTCGCCCAAGTAGAGAGTCCCATCATGGAGCCTTTGCTGTCCCACGGTATTCTGAAAGAACGCTTCTCGGCGCTTGCGACAGATGCGATCCGGGCCAAGCTGCTGGATCTGATGGGGTACAAAACGCAGCTTCTGGAGTTTATCGATATGGAGCATACGCCCAAGAATATCCTGATCCGTGCGGTCAGCGGTTCGGCCGGTGATCGGGATAAACTGTGGCAGGAGTATACCGCGTTTCGCGATTTTCTGAGCGCTTCGCCATATCTTGAGCGAGCGTGCCAGGATTTATTGCCAAATGCAAAAAAATAATTCGCGTTGACCCTGTGAACGATGAAAGTCCCTCATATCCGCAAGGCTATGGAGGCGTAAGCAGACTAATTCATGTTGACCCTGTAAACGATGAAAGTGCGAGAGCTCACTTTCATCGTTTTTTGATTATGATATAAGAAAGTATGCTCTATCTGAAATCAGCACCTTGACGGATGCTTTGGAATGCGATAACAATCGACCCTCTTAATGTATTCATCACGCCCACGGTGCGTGGTCCGAGGTTTGCTTGGATGACTGGTGAAGCTAATGGACTGGAGCGAGCTTATCTGCCATAAAAACCAGAGTTTGATTTGCTAATGGACATGAGGGGTCCTATCTGCCATAAAAACCAGAGCTTGATTTGCTAACGGACATGAGGGTTCTTATTTGCCCAAAAACAACTCCAAAGATGCGTTCAAATGCCGAAAAAGGGCTGTGGTGTCCGTTAGTTCTTACAAGTTCTCGATTTCGTTGAAATAACCTCTCTCTGGTCCGTTAGGATGATGTCATACTCCCCAACAGTGTCACACTCCCCAACAGTGTCATACCTCGCAACAGTATTACACTGATGCTGTGGCTGCTGTGGGAGGAGAGGGATTCAATGCTTATGTAGAGGCTATAATCAAACCGGCTAGATAGGGCTCTGCAAAACCCGAAGACTCTAAATTCTTCTTCAATACGCCTGTCCTGATCTTCTTCTGAATCGATTGGTCCAAGCGTTGTTTCTGCTTCTAGACAACTTTACAAAGTCATTTGCGTCTGTGAGCCGGACAATATGGACCGTACTGTAAACCATCCCCTAATCCAGCCAGGAGTTCACCGCCAGTTCCATAAGAATAGCCGTGTGGTTCCTTGTCCAAAATGGCTAATAGGTTGTGTTGACCCTGTGAGTCTAATGGATGAAGGCCTTGAAATGAGCATCCACATGCGAGGGATACACACACATTCCTTATGGAATCGGGGTGTTCATTCATGGTACAGACCACATGTCGTTATGGGGCTGTGATGCTGATCGTTCTTCTGCTTATCGCTGGTGTTCGTACAGGTATGTTCTTTGAGGTGGACATATATCTGATCGGAACAGGTTTTGGGGTGCTCCTGCTGCTTATGGCGGGAGTACGGCTGTTCGGAACACGCCGGAGGGTGGCGGCAGTTCAGCGTGTCATGATGCCGGATACTCTGCTGTTTGATAGAGGTCTGCCCGTTATCCTTGGGTGTATATGCGGCATCCTGTTGCTTTATGGATTTCATGGAATCAGAGGGCCGCTGTCGCTGGAGGGTACGATGAAGGAGATCGTTCTGTGGGGAGGTTATGGAGCCTTTGCAGCTGCTGCATGGAGCGTGTGCCGTACAGCAGAGGGTCTGAAGGCAATGCGGATGGGCTGGCATCTGCTGGGGGCAATTTTGTGCGGCAGTGCGCTGCTTGCCGTGTACGGGCTCCTGGAGCTGCCGTATGGGATTCATTATACGGCGGATGCGGCGATCAGCGCGACGGGCGCGAGGCTTGGCGGACTGCTTCAGTACCCGAACACGTTCGGGGCCGTGATGGCCGCCTTCCTGCTGGAGCGGCTGTTCGCGCTGCCGTCCGTCCCGTGGACTCGGACGAGCACGCTCCGCGCAGCGGCGGCCTTGCTGCCGCTGCTGCCCTACACCGCCGCGCTCCTCCTGACGGAGTCGCGCGGCGCCTGGCTCGCGGCCGCACTCGCGTGCGCGGCCGGCTTCGCCAAGGAGCGGCGTGCCTTCGCGCCGCTCCTTGTGGCTGCCGCCGCGCCTCTGGCAAGCGCGGCGCTGCTGTACCGCCAGCTGGCTGCTGCCCAGCTGGCTCCAGCGGTGCTGCCCGGCCTGCTGTGGCTGGCCGGGCTCTGGGCCGGCGGCGTCCTCG